>NZ_RJNR01000022.1:0-17504 GCF_003942685.1 Streptococcus mitis
TCTTTGTCACTCACTTCTCTCAAGTGACAACTATATTAGTATATCACAGCCGCTTTCGCTTGTCAACACTTTTTTGAAACTTTTTTAACTTTTTTCATCAAGTGCCTCAACCACAATACACCATAGTCCGTACGGGATTCGAACCCGTGTTACCGCCGTGAAAAGGCGGTGTCTTAACCCCTTGACCAACGGACCTGAGTTGTTATTTTCAACTCTTACTATTATACAGACTTTTTCACCTTTGTCAACTACTTTTTTTATCTTTTTTCAAATTAAGTAAAAAGAGCCAGAATTATACTGACTCTTCTATTGATTATTTAACTTAGAAGCACGTTCTTCTCCCCACCAATAGGGGATTAGTTCTGCGACTTTCACCGTCTTTCTTGTATCGTAGTCCATCATAAATTCTGCATCTTTATTTTCAGCATTAAGCTCTAAAAAGAATTCTCTACAGGCACCGCAAGGCATGGCTGAACTTCCACCATAAGGTGGTTTATCTCGAAAAGCTAATACTTTTTTAACCTTAGTTTGTCCTGAGAATTGGTACATATTAAAGAGTGCTGCCCGCTCTGCGCAGAGATGAAACACACCACATGTTCCCTCCATACAGAATCCTGTAAATACTTGTCCATCTTCTGCTTCTACTGCGGCAACGACATGATTAGCATAAACAAAATCAGATACTTCATGTGGATTATACAATTTCTGTGCTTCTTCGTACATCTTTTCCCAGATGTCCATTATTGTACCCTTCTTATTTAGAGATTTCCTTTAACATATTTTCGATATGCTGGATTGATTTTTCACGTCCAAGCAAGAAAATTGTATCTGGTAATTCTGGTCCATGCATTTCACCTGAAACAGCGATACGAATAGGCATGAAGAGATTTTTCCCTTTGATACCTGTTTCTTTTTGAACAGCTTTGATTTGTGGGAAGATATTTTCTGTTACAAATTCATCATCTGTCATCGCTTCAAGTTTTGCCTTGAAGGCTTCAAGAACTGTTGGGACTGTTTCCCCCGCCATGACTTCGCGTTCTGCGTCTGTCAATTCTGGGAAATCTGAGAAGAAAAGATCTGTCAATGGAATAATTTCATCTACTGATTTCATTTGTGGTTTATAGAGCTCAACTAATTTTTCAGCCTTGTCAGTTAAACGGCCTGCTTCCTCTAAGAATGGTTTTGCCATTTCAAAGATAGTTTCTAGGTCTGCATTCTTGATATAATCATTGCTCATCCAGTCGAGTTTCTTCTGATCAAAGGCTGCTGGTGACTTGCTGAGGCGGTTCTCATCGAAAAGTTTAATGAGTTCTTCACGAGAGAAGATTTCATCTTCGCCACCTGGGTTCCAACCAAGAAGAGCAATAAAGTTAAAGACTGCTTCTGGTAAATAACCTTTTTTACGGTAGTCTTCGATAAACTGAAGGGTATTGGTGTCACGTTTAGACAATTTTTTCCCAGTTTCAGAGTTGATAATCAAAGTCATGTGACCAAACTCTGGAGCTTCCCAACCAAGTGCTTCATAAACCATGAGCTGTTTTGGTGTATTAGCAATGTGGTCGTCTCCACGGATTACGTGAGAAATCTGCATATCATGGTCATCAATGACAACGGCAAAGTTGTATGTTGGGTAACCATCTTTCTTTTGGATAACCCAGTCACCACCGATATTGCCACCTTCAAATTCGATATCACCTTTGACCATATCATGCCACTTGTAGATACCTGACTCATTGACAGCCAAGCGAACTGTTGGGATGATCCCCGCTGCTTCACGTTCTGCGATGTAAGCTGCTTTTTCTTCTTCACTCATACCAAGGTATTCATTGATGTAGCGTGGTGTTTCGCCAGCTGCTTCTTGGCGTTCGCGTTCAGCTGCCAGCTCTTCTTCTGTAACGTAAGATTTGTAGGCTTTTCCTTCAGCTAATAGTTGGTCGATGTATTTTTGATACAAGTCCAAACGCTCAGACTGACGGTAATTTTCATGTGTTTCTGGGCTTTCATCCCAATCCATACCTAACCAACGAAGGTTTTCAAGCTGTGAACGTTCACCATCCTCGACATGACGTTTACGGTCAGTATCTTCGATACGAATGATAAAAGTTCCACCATGATGACTTGCATACAAGTAGTTGAACAATGCTGTACGGGCATTCCCGATGTGTAGTAGTCCTGTTGGACTTGGTGCGTAACGTACGCGGATATCTTTTGACATAGTTTCTCCTATAAAGTCTCTAGGCATCTGCCTTTTTGCTCTCTATATTATATCACAAGTCTTGGCTGAGTCCAATTTCTATGAATAAAGAGAGTAAAAAGAGTGGACAAACCACTCTTTTCTTCTATTATAGACGTGCGTTAAGTTCTTTGCTCAATTCTTCAAATCCTGGTTTTCCAAGAAGGGCAAACATGTTACGTTTGTAAGCTTCAACACCTGGTTGGTCAAATGGGTTGATAGCATTCAAGTAACCTGAAAGAGCGATAGCCAATTCGAAGAAGTAGATTGTGTAACCAAGAGTGAAAGCGTCTTGCTCTGGAAGAGTCACGTACATGTTTGGTACATCACCATCTGTGTGGGCAAGAAGAACACCATCAGTTGCTTTTTTGTTTACAAAGTCAACGTCTTTTCCTTGAAGGTAACCAAGTCCATCAAGGTCTTCTTCCAAGCTAGGGATAATCACGTTTTTACGAGGTTTGTCAACACGAACAACTGTTTCAAACATGATACGAGTTCCTTCTTGGATAAATTGACCAAGTGAGTGCAAGTCAGTTGAGAAGTTGGCTGAAGTTGGGTAGATACCTTTTTGGTCTTTTCCTTCTGATTCACCAGCCAATTGTTTCCACCACTCTGAGAAGTATTGAAGTGATGGCTCGTAGTTTACCAATATCTCAGTTGCATAGCCTTTACGGTAAAGGATGTTACGAACTGCTGCGTATTGGTAAGCTTCGTTTTCAGAGATTTTATCTGAAGTGTAGTCTTTGCGAGCTGCATTCGCACCTTCCATAAGGGCTTTGATGTCAGCTCCTGATGCTGCGATTGGAAGCAAACCAACGGCTGTCAATACTGAGAAGCGTCCACCGATATCATCTGGAACAACAAATGTTTCCCAACCGTTAGCGTCTGCTTCAACCTTAACAGCACCTTTTTGGCGGTCAGTTGTTGCATAGATACGTTTATTTGCTTCTTCTTGACCGTATTTCTTAACCAAGAGTTCTTTGAAGACACGGAAAGCAATCGCTGGTTCAGTTGTTGTACCTGATTTAGAAATCACGTTTACTGAGAAGTCTTTATCAGCTACGTACTCTACCAAGTCAGCAAGGTAAGTAGATGAGATTGAGTTTCCTGCATAAAGGATTTGTGGAGCCTTGCGTTCTTCTTTTGTTTGCAAGTTAGCAAAGTGGTGGTTCAAGAAGTCGATTGCTGCTTTGGCACCAAGGTAAGATCCACCGATACCGATCACAACCAAGACATCGCTGTCTGATTTGATTTGCTCAGCAGCTTTCAAGATACGGTCAAATTCTTCGCGGTCGTAGTTTTCAGGAAGGTCCAACCATCCCAAGAAGTCGCTACCAGCACCAGTTCCTTTACGAATCAATTCATCTGCTGCTGTTACTTGTGATTGCATGTATTCCACTTCATGTGGTGCAACAAATTTGTCTAAAACTTTTGAATAATCAAATTTAATATGTGACATGTTATTCCTCCAATATTTCTTCTTTTCTATCATAACGCTTACCTTCGTTTTTTTCAAGTTTTTTTGTCGAATTTCTCCAATTTTTATCAGAATTCAAACGTTTGCGTAAAAATGCCACATTCCAAAAATTTTGAAAAAATAAAATAAAGAACGACCAGATGTCCCAGTCGTCACAGTTCATTCAATAAATACTCAAATAATTCTAAATTGCCATCTTCTTCATTAACCAGAAACTCTGGATGCCACTGCAAACCGATAATGCGGTGCTCATCGATAGACTCAATCGCTTCGATGGTCTGGTCTCTTGGATCAATAGCAGTTACACGGAAATTAGGTGCCAAATCTTTAATACTTTGACGATGGACGGAGTTGACCTGACTTTCTTTTCCAAATAGCTTAGCCACTACGCTTCCTTCTACTGTCTCAATAGAATGAGATGTTCCGAAAGGTAGGCCTTGCCAGTGGCCGTCAATTTCTTGATTGAGGGT
Organism: Streptococcus mitis; assembly: GCF_003942685.1. GTDB lineage: Bacteria > Bacillota > Bacilli > Lactobacillales > Streptococcaceae > Streptococcus > Streptococcus mitis_CD. The sequence continues at coordinate 4,181 of NZ_RJNR01000022.1, forward strand.
TCCCCCAAAGGCAACATTGACAAGTTGAACACCGCGACAGATTGCCATAATTGGTTTATTCTGACGAAGCGCTTCCTTCAAGAGTGCCAGTTCAAACTCATCACGGACTAGATTGTAATCATCGCTCTCGATGGTTTTTTTCTCTCCATAAAACTGAGGGTGGACATTTTGACCGCCTGTCAAGATAAGTTTATCTATCATTTCTACATAATCGCGTACAACTGACTCATCACCAACAGGAATGACTAAAGGGAGACCACCGACTTGACGAATGCTCTCTGCGAATCTACAAGATACAGATGAATGAATGTTTTTGCCTTCTGCGTCTACGGGACATAGATTTGCAGCAACTCCTACAACCGTTCTAGCCATGATGCCTCTCCTTTCGAATGTTAACGATAGTCCTATCATATCACTCAAAACGCCTTTCGTCTAATATGTTTTTTTAAGTCCGTGATAAATATTTTTTATGAACAAAAAAAGCTGCCCAAGGGGACAACTTTTTTCTTATTCAAAAACAAATTGATTGTGATAGAGTTCTGAGTAGAAGCCACCTAGTTTCAAGAGTTCATGGTGGTTCCCGCGTTCAATGACTTCTCCATCTTTAAGGACAATAATCTGATCAGCATTGAGAATGGTTTTCAAGCGATGGGCAATGACAAAACTGGTTCTACCTGCTACAACTGCCTCCATGGCATGCTGAATCTTGCTTTCTGTCACCGTATCTACGTTTGAAGTTGCTTCATCGAGAATGAGAACTTCTGGATCTGTCATCAGGGTTCGAGCGATAGAAATCAATTGCTTTTGTCCTGTCGAGAAAATGCTTTGATCATCATCGATAAGGGTATCGTACTTATCAGGCAAGCTTTCGATATAGTCGTGAATGTGGGTTGCTTTGGCTGCTGCCTCAACCATTTCTTGACTAGCATCTGGTACACCGAAACGGATATTGTCTCGAATCGTTCCGCTAAACAAGACCGAATCTTGCAAGACAATCCCCACCTTGCTTCTGAGACTATCCAAGTCATAGTCACGGATGTCTTTCCCATCAAAATAAATACCACCAGCATCAACATCATAAAAGCGATTGATAAGGTTCATAATAGTCGTTTTCCCTGAACCTGTTGGCCCAACAACTGCAGTCATCTGGCCTTTAGGGGCAGAAATGCTGACATCTTTCAAAATAGGTTTATCAGGTAAGTATGAAAAATCAATATGACTAATTTCAACACCTTCTTGCAACTGAGTAAAGATCGGCGCCTTTTCAGGTCGAATTTCTTCCTCTGCATCAAACATTTCCTGAATTCGTTCAGCACCTGTAAAGGCTAACTGAAGGCTTCCCCAACTAGCCGCAACTTGAATAATAGGCTGGTAGTACTGCTGTGAAAATTGTGCAAACATAACAATCAAACCTAGGGCTGTACTTGTTTCAATAGTCTTATCGTTTAATAGAACGGCCGAACCAGCAAAGATAACGATGGCTGTGTTGACCAGACTCATCCCATTCATGACAGGGAAAAGAATTCCTGAGAACATTCTTCCTTTAAAGGTTGCCCTGCGCACGCGCTCATTTTGTTCAAGAAACCCTGCCATCATATCCTCTTGAATTCCTTGCACAATCACGGCTTTTTGGCCTGAAATACTCTCGTCCATATAGGCGTTGAGTTTCCCTACCTCTTTTTGCTGGAGGTTGGTGTATTTGCGTGCCATTTTTACAATAAAAATCAGCATAAGGAAGGCCACTGGTGTGCTTGCTATGGTGATGAGGGCCAGCGTCACATTTCTCGAAAACATGACGAGAATCAGACCAATATATAAAACAATATTGCTCATGACCTGAATCAAACTTTCGTTAAAGGCTTGGAGGATATTATCCAAATCACTGGTAAAACGAGACAGGATATCGCCATCTTTTCGGCGGTCAAAGAAAGAAACCGCTAACCGAGAAAGCTTACCGAAGAGGCCTTTGCGCATCTCGTTTGTCGACTCTGCAATCACGCGCGTCATAAGACACATGTATATGACACTGGAGATAAAGAGAACCAAAACCAGCAGGCCAAGATTGACCATGATTCCTGATAGGCTTTGCCAAACAAGTTCTGGATTGCCATTTTGATAAGCTTGAACTAAATTAGCTAGCTGCGTCACTGCTTGTCCAGAAAAGACCGGAAAGAGGGCTTGGGCAAGAGTTGCCAGAACAATCATCAGGATAACAACTACAAATGATAGCTTATAGACTTTAAAATAATTCCAAAAAAATTGAACTGTCTTCATTTTACTCCTCCTTTCCTTTCTGTGTTTCGTAGATTTCACGGTAAACAGCATTGTTGGCAACCAAGTCTGCATGCGTACCTTGACCAATCAATCGTCCTTGATCCAGTACCAAGATCTTGTCTGCATGGACAACCGAGCTAATCTTTTGCGCGATGATAATGGTTGTCGTCCCCTTCAAGTCCTTATTCAAGGCTTCTTGAACCAGGCGCTCTGACTTGGCATCCAAGGCCGAGGTCGAATCGTCAAAAATCAGAATACGTGGATTGCTGACAATCCCACGCGCAATCGACATCCTTTGCTTTTGTCCACCAGAGAAATTGGTTCCCCGTTCCTCAACTGGACTTTCAAAGGTTTTTTCCATACGATGAATGAATTCACTGGCTTGAGCAATATTGGCTGCTCGCTCCATTTCAAATAGAGTGGCATCTCCTTTGCCCTGTCTCAAGTTATCAGCAATCGTCCCACTAAAGAGAATGGCACGTTGGAGAACGATAGAGACAGCTTTACGCAGGGTCCCTTCACTCACTTCTCGAATATCCTTGCCTCCGATTTTGATAGCCCCTTCCTGCGGGTCAAAGAGACGTGGAATCAATTGAGCCAAGGTTGATTTTCCTGCACCAGTGGCTCCAACTACACCAACCATCTGACCAGGTTCGATAGTAAAGGTCACATCTTTCAGCATCGGTTCCTTGTCCATTGGATAGGTAAAGGTCACATTTTCAAAGCTAAGACTTCCGACCAACTCTTCATCTGGCACATCCTTGAAGGTCATGGCTGGCTCTGCGTCAAGAATTTCTCGAATACGACGCATAGAAATCATGGCACGACTGACAGAATTTCCCAAAAATCCAACCATAACAATGGTAAAGATAATCTGGCTTAGGTAATTGACAAAGGAAGCAATGGAGCCAACAACTGACGGATCCGACTGAACCATCCCTGCAACTAGCCAAATAGAGAGGAATACCGACCCATAACCGACCAACATCATAAAGGGTTCCACTACTGAAAAGGCATAACCAATGTAAAGATTTTGACCGAGTAGCTCGTCTGAAACCTCCGTAAACTTAGCAAACTGCTCTTTTTCTTGGACAAAGGACTTGACCACGCGAACGCCACGCAGATTTTCCTTGGCAATGGCATTGATGCGTTCAAGAAGGGTTTGAAACTTGGCAAAACGAGGCCCCATCATACCCATCATGACAGCAGTCAAACCAAAAATTAAGATCACCATGAGAACAATCACCCACCACAGAGAAGGTAGGGTTTGAACCGCCAAGATAAACGAACCGATGAACAAGAGGGGAAGTCTGAAAAGAATTTGGAAGGTCATCATGACGACGTTCTGAATCTGGTTGATATCATTTGTCATGCGAACGACTAGATTTCCCGCATTAAATTGTTCAATATTGGCATAAGAAAAGGTTTGGATTTTACGGAAGGCATCCTCTCGAAGATCGGATGAAACTCCTTGGGCAATATAGGCTGCTAGGACAACATTAAGACCACCAGCAACTAGACCGACCAAGGCCACACCAATCAACCAAGCCCCTATACTATAAATGGCTTCATATTTCCCAGCAAGGAGGGCGTCTAACACTTCCTGCAGATAACGCGGTTGCAAAAGTGAACTAGCAACCATCAAGCCTGTCATCAGGAGCGAAGCCAAGGCCTGCCACTTGTAGGTTTTTATTTTCTGAATCAGCATACTTTCTCCTTAAAAAATAGACAAAAGGGAGCGACAATGCGTCAGCTCCTTCTCATTCTGTTTGTGTGATGTTATTCTAGCAAAAAAGTTGAAACTTGTCAAAGAAGTCTCCTTGATACAAATTAGTGCGCTTTCATCTACAGTAATGCATGATAAAGGTTTTTATGGTAAAATAGTAAAAAGAAGGTTATAAAGGAGGGGAATATGAAAAAACAAACCATCGCCGTCTTGGGGCCTGGTTCTTGGGGAACTGCCCTTTCACAAGTCTTAAATGACAATGGACACGAGGTACGTATTTGGGGAAACATTCCCGAGCAAATCAATGAAATTAATACCTATCATACTAACAAACACTACTTTAAAGATGTCGTTCTAGATGAAAATATCATTGCCTACACCGACTTAGCAGAGGCACTGAAAGATGTAGATGCGATTTTGTTTGTTGTCCCAACAAAAGTGACACGACTTGTTGCCCAACAAGTTGCAAAAACCTTGGACCATAAGGCTATCGTCATGCACGCATCAAAGGGATTAGAACCTGATAGCCATAAACGATTATCAACTATCCTTGAAGAAGAAATTCCTGAACATCTCCGCAGTGATATTGTCGTTGTTTCAGGACCTAGTCATGCAGAAGAAACCATTGTGCGTGACCTAACTTTAATCACTGCTGCTTCTAAAGATTTACAAACCGCTCAATACGCTCAAGAGCTCTTTAGTAATCACTACTTCCGACTTTATACTAATACGGATGTTATCGGAGTTGAAACCGCTGGTGCTCTTAAAAACATTATCGCTGTCGGTGCTGGAGCCTTACATGGTTTAGGATTTGGTGACAACGCTAAGGCAGCCATCATCGCTCGAGGCCTAGCAGAAATTACCCGCTTAGGAGTAGCACTCGGTGCCAATCCATTGACCTATAGTGGCTTATCTGGTGTAGGAGACCTGATCGTAACGGGAACCTCCATCCACTCTCGTAACTGGAGAGCCGGAGATGCTCTTGGTCGTGGAGAATCTCTAGCTGATATCGAAGCCAATATGGGCATGGTGATTGAAGGAATTTCAACGACTCGAGCAGCTTATGAACTAGCGCAAGAACTTGGAGTCTATATGCCAATTACACAGGCCATTTACCAAGTTATTTACCACGGAACCAATATTAAAGATGCCATTTATGACATCATGAACAATGAATTTAAAGCAGAAAATGAGTGGTCTTAACCCTCTAGAGAAAGGATTCTTATGACATCAAAAGTTAGAAAGGCAGTCATCCCTGCCGCTGGACTCGGGACTCGATTTTTACCAGCAACCAAAGCACTTGCTAAAGAAATGTTGCCAATTGTGGACAAACCAACTATCCAATTCATCGTAGAAGAAGCTCTTAAATCAGGTATTGAAGATATTCTGGTTGTCACTGGTAAATCAAAACGTTCTATTGAAGACCACTTTGACTCAAACTTTGAGCTTGAGTACAACCTCAAAGAAAAAGGCAAACATGACTTGCTAAAATTGGTAGACGAAACAACTGGCATTCGCCTTCACTTTATCCGTCAAAGCCATCCTCGTGGTCTTGGCGATGCTGTCTTACAAGCAAAAGCTTTTGTGGCGAATGAACCCTTCGTTGTCATGCTTGGTGACGACCTAATGGATATCACAGATGACAACGCTGTCCCTTTGACAAAACAATTGATGAATGATTACGAGTCGACTCACGCATCAACAATTGCTGTTATGCCTGTCCCTCATGAAGAAGTTTCAGCATATGGAGTTATCGCTCCTCAGGGTGAAGGGATTAATGGTCTCTACAGTGTCGAAACTTTCGTTGAAAAACCAGCTCCAGAAGATGCTCCAAGTGATTTAGCAATTATCGGGCGCTATCTGCTCACACCAGAAATTTTTGAGATCCTCGAAAATCAAGCTCCTGGCGCTGGAAATGAAATCCAGCTTACCGACGCTATTGATACGCTTAATAAAACACAATGTGTTTTCGCCCGTGAATTTACAGGAGCTCGTTACGACGTTGGGGATAAGTTTGGCTTTATGAAAACATCTATTGACTATGCCCTCAAACACCCACAAGTCAAAGATGACTTGAAAGATTACCTCATCCAATTGGGAAAAGAATTAGCTGAGGGGGAATAGAATTAGTTTCCAGTTAATAAATTAAGTCTCCAGTAAGTTGACTCTGGAGACTTAATTATTTTACAAATTTACATACAATTTAAAGATTTATGAGATATGTCTCTAAATCTACTAACTCAACTTCGGTCCTTAATGATGGATTACAGATTTTCAATCAAAAATCGATTTGAAGTTTTAATGATATTTGCTATTTTGGGGACGTCTAAATCATCTGTATACAGAAAATGTTTTTCCTTCTCCTTATTTTTAGCTAGAAACTCACTTCTTGCTTGTATTGATAAGTTGCCCACTCTTTCAATTTCTTTTCGAGAACCATCCCTATCTTTCAAGGTTTTTTCTTCGGCCATTAAGACACAATATTTTAGACCAATTTGTTTTTCTTTTAAGAAAGAAGCAATTTTCTTCAGTTGGTATTCAAAAATGACATACTCTATTACGACAGAGATGCCTCGAGTTATAAAATTATTGGTCAAGCTGATGATATTGTCCCAAAACAAATCCATGTAATAGCCCTCATCTTCCCAGGGAGCCACTATGCCACCTTTAATCATTAAGTAAATCAAATCCCCCTCTATAACTGCACTCTTATCAAAAGAATAAGCTAACTCTTTACTAACAGTACTTTTCCCAACGCCTGGGGGGCCTGAAATAATGTAAACACAATTTTCCAACTTTATACCTCTTTTATTCTAATAATTCTTCAATCAATTTCTAATATTATAACATTTTCTATTTTTAAAATATATAATAAGACTGATACAACACTATATTCTAGAAACTTACGATACAAAAGAAATAAAAAAGCACACCATTCTCAATTTTCTGCAAAAAAACTTATTTACAAATGACTTAATGGGCGCTCACTTTCTCAAATCATCTACACACAAAGACTTATTTTTAGAGCTGTGTTGGTTCGAATAGTTCCAAAACCATTAAAAGCTACTCATTTTTCAAGTAGCTTTTTTTCTTATTCAAGTTTACATATTAGTCGTCACAACCCCATTCCCTTGTAGAAAAGCAAAACTGCGAGTCCTACGAATAACACTACCGCTCCTAACCTCTGGCTGGTACCATACATCCTTCTTTCTCCTCGAACTGGAAAGATAATTGCTAGAAATGCTCCGCCGACTGCACCACCGATATGGCCTGCTAGGCTGATTCCTGGAATCAGAACACTTCCAATAATGTTAACCACAAAAAGTGTCAGATAAGATTGGCCTAGCTGCTGGATATAGGGGTTCCGAGTAGCATAGCGAAGAACAATAATCGCGGCAAATAGCCCATAAAGAGAGGTAGAGGCTCCTGCTGCTAAGGATTTGGGACTAAATACAAAAACAAAGAGATTGCCCATCATTCCAGATAATAGATAGAGAAAGAAAAACTTCTTGGATCCGAAAATTTCCTCTACTTGCCTACCAAGATAATAGAGCGAAAGCATATTGACAATAAAATGCTCCCACCCAATATGAACAAAAATGGCAGAGAAGAGACGCCAAACTTGCTCAGGAAAGAGGCGAATAGCTGGCCCATACATGGCTCCAAATCGAAATAATGTATCTGCCCTGTCGAAGTTTCCACCTGCAGTGACCAACATTAGTAAAAATACCAAGGCCGTCACAAAAAGGAAGAAACTCGTCACAGGATAACGTCTATCAAAGATTTCCTTCATCAATTAATACCTCCTGAACAGGAATATCATGGTTTTCAGGGATAAAGTCCTGAATTTGACAAGGATATATCGTACTCAAAGTATGACCAGAAAAATGTTCCAGATAACGGTCATAATAGCCTCCACCGTATCCTATCCGATATCCTTTCGTCGTAAAAGCCAGACCAGGAACATGAATCAAATCAATCTGAGAGGCATCCACCACTTCCAAATCTCCCTGTGGTTCCAGTAAGCCAAAGGAAGTTTTTACCAACTGTTGCGGATCATAGACCACAAAGTCCATGCGCCCCTTGGGATAAGTTTTGGGGATCAGAACCTTCTTGCCGTCCTTCAGCGCCTGCTCAATCAGTTCCTGCGTTTGAAATTCATGAGGAAAAGAGAGGTAGCTTGCGATGACCCTGGCTTCTTGGTAAAAGGGATGGTGTAAAAGTCGTTCTGTTAAAGCTTGGTCTATAAACTGTTTTTGCTCTCGAGGGATAGCCTTCATTTCTTGCAAAATTTTCTTGCGTAGTTCTGCTTTCATAGATAATTCCTCTACTCTGTTGCCTTCTTTTTCAGGAAACTAGAAACCGCATCCACCCCAATAGCTAATGCTTCTTCCTTAGGGCTCATCTGAGGGTGATGAAGAGCGTAGGGACTATCGATACCCAACCAAAACATAACACCGTCTACCTTCGAAAGGAGATAACCAAAGTCTTCACCTGTCATAGCAGGTTCAATATCAATTAACTCAATTCCGTCTTTTTCTTCAAAGAAATCCATCAGTTCACGCGCCAAGGCTGGATGGTTCTCAACAGGTAGGTAACCACCTTGTTTGAGTTCCACTTCTACTTCCATATCGAAGGCAGCTGCAACCCCTTCTGCAACTGTTTTGACCCGCTTTTGCACCAAGAGACTCATATCCTGTGTCAAAGCCCGAATAGTTCCATGTAAAAAGGCTGTGTCTGTGATGACATTGTTTGTTGTTCCGGCTTGGAAAAGACCAAAGGTCACCACTGCTCCCTCGATTGGGTTGACATTGCGGCTGACAACTGACTGCACCTGGGTCACAAAGTAACTAGCCGCCACCAAGGCGTCATTAGCTTCATGTGGAAAGGCTGCATGTCCTCCTTTGCCTTTGAAACGGATCTTCACCTCGCAAGTACCTGCAAAGAGTGTATGAGTATTGGTCGCAATCTGGCCAACCTTCAAATCTGGCCGAACATGAAGCCCATAAAACTGGTCTGGCAACCAGTCTCCAAAAGCGCCATCCTCATACATGAGCATGCCACCAGCTTCATTTTCTTCAGCAGGTTGAAACAGAAAGAGCAGATTGTTCTTTGGTTGCTCCTCAAGGGCTCGCTCAAGACAGCCTAAAGCAATAGTCATGTGGAAATCATGGCCACAAGCATGCATACGATCTTGATGCAGAGAAGCGAAGGGCAGGCCTGTTTGTTCGACAATAGGCAGGCCATCAATATCTGTCCGCCAACCAATGGTACGCTTTGGCTGACTTCCCTGTAAATAGACCAAAATCCCTGTTCGCCAAGTACGAACTTGAACAAAATTCTTGCCCGCAGTCAATTTCTCAATCACATCCAGCAGATAAGCCTGAGTCTTGAACTCCTCCAAGCCAATCTCTGGAATCTGGTGCAAATCTCGTCTAGTCTGAATCAAATCTAACATCTATCTTTCCTCCTATATAGCAGAAAGAGGCTGGAAAAGGGTTCCGCCTCTATTTTTCTTTTACAATTACAAGGTACGAAGCGCATCCTCTAGCGCTGTTTTTTGTTGGGTTTGGGCATCAATCTCTTTGATGATACGAGCTGGAACACCTGCTACCACCACGTTTTCTGGGACATCTTGGGTAACAATAGCTCCTGCTGCGACAACTGAACCACTACCGATTTGGACCCCTTCAATAACCACTGCATTGGCACCGATAAGAACATTGTCTCCAACACGGACTGGTTCTGCGCTAGCTGGCTCAATCACACCTGCAAGAACGGCACCTGCACCAACGTGGCTGTTTTTCCCCACGATAGCACGGCCACCAAGGATAGCACCCATGTCAATCATGGTTCCTGCACCAATTTCAGCACCGATATTGATAACCGCTCCCATCATGATAACAGCATTGTCACCAATTTCAACCTGGTCACGGATAATAGCACCTGGCTCGATACGAGCGTTGATAGCACGTTTATCTAGCAAAGGAACTGCAGAATTACGAGCGTCTTGCTCAACAACATAGTCTTGGTTTTCTACCAAACCATCGAGAAGCGGAGCCACATCTTTCCAGTCTCCAAATAGGACATTCCCTAGTTTGACAACAGAGCTTGGTACAGCAGTTGCGAGTTGTCCCTCAAAGGTTACTTTCACACTGGTTTTCTTTTCAGCATTGGCGATAAATTGGATAATTTCTTGAGCGTTCATTTTTGTAGCAGTCATAGGCGCCTCCTAGTTCATTTTAATGATACCTATTCTACCAAAAAAGGCCTCAAATTTGAAGCCTTTTTGTTTGTTTTTAGGTATGATTTTTAGGGATGTGAGATAAAACGTGCTGTCGGTAAAAGCAAGCCCCTACCGATACAACCTAAAAACACTCTTCACAACTATCTCCCCGTGTTTTATTGACTATTCTAGTATAGCACACTTTTAGAATTAAGAAAAGACTTTTTATTTACTTTCTTTCGCTTCTTCTACCGATAGGAAAATCATGGGTAAAATAATCAGGGCCATAGCTAGAAGAAGGGACCAATCCACCACCAATCCTAAAAACAAAACACTCAAGAGAGCAGAGGAGAGAGGTTCACTGGCACTAATGACAGAAACCACCAAAGGAGAAACCAAGGACACTGCCTTCATGGAAATAAAAAAGGCAAAAGCCGTCCCAAAGAAAGCGATAATGAGACAAATCAAGATACTCCAAATATCAAGAGTAAAGGAAAGCTGATAAACTGGTGAGAGAACATTGCTAAATAAACCTGCTAAAATCATACCCCACCCAACCGTGGGTACAAAACCATAGCGCTTTGCAAAAGGTTGAGGCAAGATAACATTAAACATGACCCCCATGGCACTCAGCAAACCCGTCACAAGTGCTAGCGGTGTCATGGATAATTGAGAGAGATCTCCCTTTGTCGCCATCAGGCAAACACCCAACATGGCAACCAAAACATAAAAAATAGCGCTTTTTGACGCTCGTTTTTGATAAACTAAGCGATTGTAAAAGAGGATAAAGACAGGGCTAATAAACTGTAAAATAGTTGCTGTCGCTGCATTTGAGTATTCTACACAGAGATAGAAAAAAAACTGAACTGAAAAAATCCCCAAAATAGAATAGGCTAAAAAGGGCAGATAATTTTTCTTATCTCGCCAAATATCTAGCACTTGCGATTTTAATTGCACTGCAGACCAAATGAGCACAAGACTCCCTGCCAGTGTCAAACGCATAGAGGTAATCCAGCCAGAGGACACTTGATAATAAGTAAAGAAATATTCTCCTAAAATTCCACAGATTCCCCAGATTAAGCCGGATAGGAGCGAATAAATTGTTCCTTTAACAATCTTTTTCTGATACTGATTCATACCTTTATTGTAACACGAAAGGAAAAAAGAAAAAAGTGGCAATAGAAAAGTCCCCATAAGATCTATAATGAAAAGTTACCAAACAACTCATTAGAAAGAATCATATGGAACAACTACACTTTATCACAAAACTACTCGATATTAAAGATCCTAATATCCAAATTATGGATGCTATCAATAAGGGTAACTTCTCAAAGGAACTTCCACTTTTACTAGCGGTGGAACTTAGTTTGGGAATTTAGCTGTTATCAATAGGAATACCCACAAGTAAATCATCTCTAAACTGGAATACGATGTCCCATCTTGTCCTCATTGTGGGAAGTCAAATGAAGAAATATGACTTTCAAAAACTGTCTAAGATTCCTTACCTTGAAACGACTGGTATGTCTACTAGAATTCTGCTTAGCAAGCGTCGATTCAAGTGCTATCACTGTTCAAAAACGATGGTGGCTGAGACTTCTATCGTCAAGAGGAATCACCAAATCCCTCGTATCATCAACCAAAAGATTACTCAAAAGCTGATTGAAAAGACTTCTATGACCGATATTTCACATCAGCTAGCCATTTCAACTTCAACTGTCATTCGCAAGCTCAATGACTTTCACTTTGAGTGTAACTTTAGCCATTTGCCTGAAATTATGCCCTTGGATGTTAAAAAAGTCAGGTGAGTGACTGTTTCAATCGGTAGTTGAAGATGAGTTTCATTGCGCAAGATTTTTTAATCTCAGTATCATAGCTGTTCTTGAGGGTAGAACACAAACTGTCATCCGAAATAACTTTCTTCGCTACCATAGAGCTGTTCGCTGTCGAGTGAGAATCATTACGAAGGATATGTTTAGCCCTTACTATGACTTGGCTAAGCAGCTTCGCTTTCGAATTTCTAGGCTCAGGCTGAAACAGTCTCCCAGACTGTTTCACTCCCAAACGCTAAAATCGTGTTGGATCGTTTCCATATTGTCCAACACATGAGCCGTGCTATGAGTTGTGTGCGTGTCCAAATCATGAATCAGTTTCATCGAAAATCTCATGAATACAAGGCTATCAAGCGATACTAGAAGCTCATCCAGCAGGATAGTCGTAAATTGAGTGATAAACGTTTTAATCTCCCTACTTTTCGTATGCACTTGACTAATAAAGAAATTCTAGACAAGCTTTTGAGCTATTCAGAAGACTTGAAACACCACTATCATCTCTATGACTCTTGCTTTTTCACTTTCAGAATAAGGAACCGAATAAATTTTTCGGACTCATTGAGGACAATCTAAAGCAGGTTCATCCTCTTTTTCAGACTGTCTTTAAAACCTTTCTCAAGGACAAAAAGAAAATTGTCAACGCCCTTCAACTCCCCTTTTCCAACGCAAAAATGGAAGCAACGAATAATCTCATCAAACTTATCAAGCGCAATGCCTTTGGTTTTCGGAACTTTGGAAACTTCAAAAAACGGATTTTTATCGCTCTGAATATCAAAAAGAAAGGACGAAATTTGTCCTTTCTCGAGCTTAGCTTTTCATCAACCCACTACAGTTGACAAAGAACCAATTAAAAAAGAGAGAAGCAAACTGATTCTCTCTTAATGTATATAATATCTAGTTAAACAAAAAAAGATACGCTTACGTATCTCTGTAATGAATCGGGAAGACAGGATTCGAACCTGCGACACCTTGGTCCCAAACCAAGTACTCTACCAAGCTGAGCTACTTCCCGAGTTAAATAGAAAAATGCACCCTAGAGGAGTCGAACCTCTAACCGCCTGATTCGTAGTCAGGTACTCTATCCAGTTGAGCTAAGGGTGCTCATTATATTATGCCGAGGACCGGAATCGAACCGGTACGATCGTTACCAATCGCAGGATTTTAAGTCCTGTGCGTCTGCCAGTTCCGCCACCCCGGCCTCTCTAAGCGAACGACGGGATTCGAACCCGCGACCCCCACCTTGGCAAGGTGGTGTTCTACCACTGAACT
>NZ_RJNR01000023.1:0-16785 GCF_003942685.1 Streptococcus mitis
GTTTGAAATCCCTGTACCAAAGCCTCTTCTAATTGATAATAGGTATCTTCCATCATAATCGTTACCTCGTTCTTTCTATCTTTATTCTACCGCGTTTTTCTTTTCTTGTCCGCTATTTATATCTATTTTTTAATCCAATTCAAAAGAAAGTTGTTCTTGCTTTTCGTTTCCTTTTTCATGGAATTGTCTTAAGGCCTGATCAATAATATCTAAATCCGTTTCTGTTTCAATCAATGGCGCGAGTACATCGTATTCGGCCTTTTTAGTTTGATAATCCTCTTCCTTTGGAAAATTTTTCTCAATTTCTACCTTAGCAGTAGTCCATTTATCCTTTAATTCATCCAATAAGTTCTGAGTTTTCACTTGATCCTCCTTGATGTGATCAATCGTATGCTGAAGTCTTTGAATTGTCCCCAAAGGAGAATACAAATCTAAACTGACAGAATACTGATTTTCTCCTACAATCTTAACAGAGAAGGTTTCAGGAAGAGGTTGATTTGTTGGAAGACTAAGCATTTTAATGTCAAATCCTCTATAGCTTGCTAGGGTTCGGAATTCTTTGCTGTCGGCTTGATTATGACGGATAAGACGGTGTAGGGATTCCCCTGCTTCAGCTCTTTGCTCAAAAACTTGCTTGCCTACTGTCATAGAAAATGCCTGGTCTTTCGATATTTCAGACTGTTGAATATCTCCATCATACTTGCTTAATCGTTTCTCAAGAATGGGTATATTTTCTTCACAGTAAGAGATTGTATGACGATAGTGATCCTTGCTGCGTTGAAAGGCGCGTCTTTGATTTTCTAATAGGGTTAGATCATTCTCCAATTCCATCTTATATTTGAGATAAGGATTACCTGTTGCTAGTGCCTTAAAATCAGAAGCTGTCATGGTCTGCTCATCAATATCTTCTGCAGCACGAATCGGCTCCTTAGAAGTCATAATCTGCTTAATATAACGGAGTTTGTTCTCCTGAGTTGCCCATAGATAATTATCAAACGAACCTTTAGTAATGTAGTGGTAAATATCCACTTCCTTGTTTTCATTTCCCTGTCGGATAATCCGTCCATTGCGTTGCTGGATGTCACTTGGTCTCCACGGAACATCCAGGTGATGAACTGCTTTCATCTTGCTCTGAACATTTAAACCTGTTCCTCCTTTTTCAGTTGATGCAAGGAGAATCCGCACTTCTCCTGCATTAACCTTTCGAGACAAACTATTCTTCTTTTCATCACTATTAGCATCATGTACAAAGGCAATTTCCTTACTAGGGATTCCTCTATCAACTAATAAAGCCTTTATTTCAGAATAGACATCAAAACCATTATCCTTTTTCTTAGGTGTGCCAATATCTGAAAAAATCATCTGAGTAGCCTTATTTTCCATTCCCTCACGATAAATTCTTTCAACATTATCCACTACCTGAAGCAGTTTATGATTGTCTGCTAGACTATAACTAGAGTCCAATAAACGCATATCAATAGCTAGTTTTCGTGCCTCACCCGTAATTTTTAACATGTTATCCTGGCTCGGATCAACTGTTCCACATTTGACCATATCTGACCTCATAACTAATTCTTCTAAATAGAGTTTCTGGTTTTCAGTTAACTCACTCTCAATAGGGATAATATGAGCTTCTGGAACAGGTAAATCCAACATATCTTGTGTTTGAATGTCGGCTGTTTCTTTATAGATTTTCATCAACTCAGGTAGATTGACAAACTTTTTAAATCGTTTCTTAGGTTGGTACTTATCCCCTGTAGGAGCTAATTCCATAGAGTTTTGAATTTCTCCAAAAGCACCTACCCAAGAGTCAAAATAATCAACTTGATAGCGTTTTAAGATATCTGGTTGAATATAGTTCATCATAGTATATAACTCACTAATAGAATTTGAAACGGGTGTTCCTGTCGCAAAGACAATATTTTTAAAATCATGTTCTTCCTGAATCTGTCGAACCTTCATTTCCATATCCACGTTCTTCTTAGAAGTTGTATTGGTAATCCCTGCTACATTTCCAAGTCCCGTAATTGGACGTATATTTTTAAAGTGATGTGCTTCATCCACAAAGAGAAAATCAATTCCTAAGTTCTCAAAATCAATAAAGCTATCACGATTAAAGCGTTGGAGTTCTTCCAATTGTTTCTCTAGACCACTTATTGATTGTTCCGCTTCTTTAACTGTATACTTATTTTCAGAATGTGTTTTAATCTCTCGTAGTTCATTGAGTTTATCCTCGATATAATTCATCTGTCTTTCCTTACTGACAGGTATTTTTTCAAATTGAGAATCCCCAATGACAATGGCATCGTAATCTCCTGTAATAATACGTGACACAAATTGTTTTCTTCTCGCCTTCACAAAATCTTTCTTAGTGGTCACAAAGACCTTTTTAGTAGGGAAAAATTTCATGATTTCTTGGCCAAATTGAGCAGACAAACTAGAAGGTACTACATACAAGGGCTTATGAACCATCCCCAACTCCTTTAATTTAAACCCAGCACCAAGCATGGTCAAGGTCTTTCCTGAACCTACCTCATGAGCTAATAAGGCTCTTTTTTCTTCTACGATTCTTTGAATGGCATTCTCTTGGTGAGGGCGAAGACTGATGTTTTGTGCCAAGCCATCAATGACTAGATGGCTACCGTCATACTCTCGACTAACCGTTCGATTATAAAGACGATTGTAACTTTCTTCGATGACTTGTTGGACTTCTGGATACCGTGAGACAAAGTCTTGAAAGAGTTCTTGTAAATGCTGCTCTTTTGCTCTTAGAACAGAGGTTTTCTCCAAATCTGTGATGGTCTTTTTCTTTTCTCCTTCCGTAACAGTCATAGTAATAGTCGGTTGGTTCGAATTAAGTAAATTCTCAAAAATCTTTCTTCCTGTATCATAACGTGACCCACTAACTCCAAGACTACTATCTTTGGCACTTGGATAGCGATAAGCAAATGATGTCCTTAAATGAACCTGCCCATCGACAGGATTCACTTCAATGACTTGTTCAACATCAGGCGAAGACAATTCAAATTCACGATTGGTAAAACATTCAAAGGCAAATTTACCATAAACGGATTGAGGAATCCAACGTGACCCTATTTTAAACTCAATATCTGCCAGATGAATCCGTGGAGGACGAACAGATTCTAACAAATCTAAAGCATGAGACCAGTCACATTCTTGATTGTTTTCCTCCACTAATAGTTGAACTACTTCTATCTTGTTGAGAATGTCTCCTGATAAAAACTGGTTCTTAGAAAGATATTTTCTTTCCCCTCTTAAATAGCTTTCTGGATCCATTAAAACCTGGTCACCTAACTCATCTAAAATAGCAGCTTGGCTATGTTCAGGGTAAATTGATACCATATAGTCTAAATCAACCCCTCTACCATCCGATAAACTGGAGTTTAAGGCATCTAGAGCCGTTGAAACTTTTGCAATCACTCTCTCTGGCCTAACCAATGCTTTCTCAAAGGCTAAAGATTTTTTATATTTTACTTTCTGGTCTTTAGAATCAATATACTCATCTTCTAAACTAGCTAGTAGGGAATACTTGTCGTCACTATCAAATAAGTTCCGATTGACTGAGGCATTCAAGTATCCAAATTGACTTACAAAGCGGTCATAGTCATGATTGAGTTTACTAAGTAATACCTGAAAATCTGTCCGATTATAATCTGGATGACGTTGAATTTCAATTAAGGCTTGATAGGTCTCTCTCAAATCAACCATACCCTTAATGCGACTAATATCCTTATCCGATAAGGGACTTTCATAAAAGACAGTTTTTTTGAACAGTCCCTTATATTTCCCTCTTTTACTCGCTTCTTCTGACTTGTATACATCTAGTGCTTCCTCATCTGTCAAATGAAGTTGCACGAATCGGTCTATTTTATGTTCAGACAAAGAACTGTCCCAAGCTTTAAAATCTCCCTTCTCATCTACATAATAACTAATTTCGTCTACTTTTGAACTTTTCCGAATGCCATGCGTATCTCGGTAATAAATTTGATTTCCCTCATATCCAAAAGAATAGAGCGCTAAGTCCTCACGTATACGACTTGGGATAGAATTATCCACTTCTTCTTGGATAAAAACAGGTGCTTTCAAAGAATTGTCAATTTGTTTAGGTGCTTCCACATTCTCGAATGCTTTCATTATGTCAGTAGCTAATGTTTCTGATACCCCCTTAACATTGAGAGTTCCTCCATTAAAATTACGTACCTCATATTGGCCCAAAACTTGTGTATTGTATTTCCCATCAAAATAAGGATTGATCCAGACACGCTTATCCTCCTCAAAGGGAATAGAACCACTAAAAACAAGTTCCTCCTCATGAAGATTCTTTGCTTGATCCTTTTGAAAGAAGAGGAGGTCTGTGGTCACTCGAGTACCTGCAATCTTTTTAAAAGCCGTATCCGGCAAACGAACTCCCCCTAAAAAATGAGTGTTGGATTTAATTTCTTGTAAGACATTATCTGTCCGCTTATCCATTGTGCCAATAGAAGAGATAATCGAAACTTGTCCTCCATCTCTTACTAAATCAAGTGAGTGTTTGACAAAGTAGTCGTGAATCATATAAGGTTTATCATAGTTTTTATCGGCAATGCGGAAATTTCCAAATGGAACATTTGTTAAGACTAAATCAAAACTATTATTTTGATAGGGAACTTCTTCAAATCCTCGCACTTCAATATGGGTATTGGGGTGGAGTTGTTTTGCGATTGCGCCTGTCACACTGTCTAATTCAACCCCATAGAGTTCTGATTTCTCTCGTATACTTCTAGGCATAGCCGCAAAGAAGTTCCCAGTTCCCATAGAAGGATCTAATATCCTTCCTCCCTCAAAACCATCATCCAGTAATTTTTGCCAAATCTGGCGAATGATCATTGGGTCTGTATAATAGGCTGTAAGAGAACTTTGTTTCATGGTGGAGTATTCTGATTTACTTACTAAACTCTTAAGAGTTAAACGTTCTGTTTCATACTTTGGATTGAGTTCATCAAAAAATTCATTGGCAAGACCACCCCAGCCGACATACTTGGCTAGTAGCTCTTGTTCTTCTGGATTCGCTTGTCGTCCCTCTTTTTCTAATCTTTTAACAAGATCAATTGCGGCGATATTCGTTTCAATTTTTTCTCGATTTGTCTTAGGATAAAAATCCTCTAAATCATCTGGAAAAACAAAATCTAGAACAGGGACATCCGTCTCTTCAATACCTACAATAAGCGTTTCTGTTTCCTTATCCTTTTCATTTTCTTCTTCCAGGTAGGAAAACAAATCTATTTCCTGACTTTCACTTGATGAATCAATCTCAATCTCTGAATCTTCTTTTTCAAGTTCTACAAGAGACAATACTTGTTCAATCTCTTCCAAACTGTTCAAGTATAAGATAGGATTCTCTTCAAATAACTGCTTGGAATCATTGAATAGCTCTAGGCGAACTAAGTCATTTAACTGTGCATTTTCAATCGAAACCAACTGAAATACTTGTCCTTTATAACTTACTTGTGAACCGATTGGATATTCCCTCAAAGCTTCTTCTACAATTTTATCGACATTAGAAAAGGAGTTCGTTTCTTCCGTTTCCTGTTCAATATCACTTGAAGGAGATAAAGATCCCTCTACTTGATCAGACTTTTCTCTTATAGCTTTTACTTCATCAAAATGAGTAATAATCTTCAGCTTTTGTGTCAGTGGAAGTTGTTGGTAGTTTTCTTCATGATGGACAAGATCCGTAACGGTATCTAAAGTAGCCATCAATTCTGAACCCAAATAAGCTAGAACATCTCCCTCTTTTTCTTCAAAATGAATCTCAAGAACTTCTTTTTTAAGCTCTTTTGAGTCAACCATTAGAAGAAATTCCTCTATATCTCTACTAACACGGTCAGATAGATTATTCGCAACCCGATAGACATTGACTAAATTGACATCCTGTTTCTGATGACATACAAGCTCACTTAATGGTTCTAACTTCTCTTTTTCAGATTGGATGTAAAATCGAGTGGAAAGGTTATAGGTTGCGACTTCTAGCACCAAGTTTTTCTCAAAATTACTTAATTGAGATAATTTACTTAGACCTGCTTGTCCAAAATTTCTTGTGTAACTTTCTAAATCTTGGTCATTATTTTCAGAACTAGCCTCTAGGAAAGAAATAATATCTTGATGAAACGAATACACATGAGGTATCTCTTCTATCTTGCCCTCTTCAGCCAAAAAACTCTCTACCAAATCCTGCCATTTCTCATCAAAATGTTGCGCTTGATAACGAAGAAATAGGTCCATTTTCTCCCTATCTTTTGGAATTGTTCCACGAAACATAGCCAATAATTGCATTACTTCCATACTCGCTCCTTTCATCTATACGAAAATAGGAGAATCACATGATTCCCCTACAACTCTATCTCCATTTCAACCTCTTGAGGACTGGTTTCTAAATTACTAGACAAAAGAGAAACGGCATCTGTTCTCATGTAGTAAGTATATAAGTCTTCAAGGTCTTGTTGGTTTTCAATCCCTGTTTCAATACTAATCAGTGCCTGTATAAATTCCTTGTAGTGACTCTCCATCATATCTGAAATCTTTTGTTTCATTTCCACAAATACTGATGACGGTTCAGTTATACTTATTTGGTCTATGTCTTGAAAATCCTTTTCTAAGGGATTGGTTCCTCCTTCTATTTCCAATAAATCTGAACGACCATCACCATCAGAATCTGCGCTAAGAGGATTGGTTCCTAGCGCCAATTCTTGAGCATCAGTTAATCCATCTTGATCCGAATCACGTTGATAAATGGTTTCCATATACTACCTTCTTTCCTAGTTAATCTTGTTTCACCCCAATCCTACCAAATATTCCTTGAAAGAAGTATCACAACAAAAAAGAGAACGAGCTAAACTGCGTACTCCTTATAATGATAAAAATATGTTTTATGCCACAAAAGATATGTAAACTAATCTTTTAAATAATAAAAAAGTTCCGACGTTTGTAAATGTTTTGAGTAAATTGAAATTACTTTTTGACCTTTTGGAAATACTGTCTTTCTCTTCAAATCTAATAAAGATTGAGGAACAATTTTCCTTGATGTCTCTTTCAATGTTAATGCTAGTATCTGTTTTCTTGTACGTAGAGCATAATCAAACTCCAAATACAAATAACGTCCTGAACCAGTTAGATGAACATGGTTTCCCAATAACTCCTCAATGGATCCTAAAACTTGTAACTTTTGCATCGTGGTTCCATCTTCTTTTATTTTCAACTCATCAATTATGACATGTCTATTTAAACAATCGTCAAAGAAACTGCCTGCACCTTTTCGGTAATCAATACCACATAGGTTCATGAAATTAGTAGGTGAAAAATGAAGTTCAACACTTTCTATTTCCGTTTCATAATACATGATTTTGCCAACAAAGTGTTCTTTAAAAAAAGAAGCCGCAATTTGTAACTGAGTAAAAAAACGCTGAAGTTTTATTTTTTCGGTGTAATTTGGATTACGATAATCTCTAGAATTTGCCATATTTTCCTCACAAAAAGGTTCTACTATCCAACAAATCCCTCACGCGATTATATGTCACAAAAAATAGGACACCGTCTTACCGCTGCCCCGTCAAAAATTTAAAATTTTTATTTGGTGGTTCCATTATATCAATCTTTTTTTAATTCGTCAAATAAAATCTTTATCTTTTTGAATAATTTTTTCAGTTACTTTTTCTATAAATTTATATGTAGCTATAATCAAATCATTTCCTTTGAAAAAATCTGCTTTCTCTCTCATTCTACCCTTAATTAATGATTCTAGCTCTCTATATCTATGCTTTTTAACTTTCCCTTTAACAACTTTATCATATACATAGATTAGAGCTACAAATTCTAGTACAACCCGAGATGATAATCGTTTTTGCCTTTGAGATGTGGTAAAGCCTCCTAATTCCTTTATAAATAAAGTTATTTCTTGAGGACTAATAGTTGTATTAGAATTTAAGTTAAACAAAAGACAGTTATTATGAGCAGCTGAGTTTCTCAAACTACGTACCAAATTTAAAATTTTAATAGGAATATATGGTTCTGTTTGACTTTGATAATATTCAGCGTATAAATTTATTATCGAACCAAAACTTAATAACTCTAATAAAACCCAAATAGGACAATCGTCATAGTTTGTAATACTATGATAACCAGTTTCGCTACATTCAACAGTAAAATACTTACTAATAAGGTCACTAGGGTGCAAAGCAGCCATCATTGATGCAATTTTCTTATCCTCATTTTTATGATTATCAAGAAATTCTTTAGCTACATCGTAACCATCTTTATCTTCATTGTCCTCAATATCTTTTATTAATTGCACACAAATACTATGTTCAATATCTGAACACATTTTCTGAACCATGAATCTATAATGCATATCAATAACACTAAGTTCAACTAAATAAGCAAAATCTAATCCAATATACTTCCCTTTATTAGAACCATTAGTATATTTTTGATAATTTTTTCTGTATGATGCCGTTCGTAAATAGTTATTTGTACTGGATAAAAATTCGATTGCTTTTAACCTACTCATATAATTAAAAGTAATGCCCTTATCTTTCTTCATTTTATCCACTATTTCTTCCACAGTTTTCTTAGGTTTTAAATTCATATTAGACATATATACTACCTTTTATTTCTAAAGCTATAGCCACTATATATCCTACTTTTAAGATTGACTGATAGTTCCCATAACAACTCCACCAATTCCCAAAACAGCCAAAAATGCTTTCAATATTGGATTGTGAATACACACAAATATTAAACCTAAACAAATGAGGATTATAACTGCGGAAATAATCAAAAATATTGTTCCTTCCAATACTACTTCAGATATACTTTTTATAAAATAGACTATCAAGAGGATTCCAACTATGTAGAAACATATCGCTCCTATAATATATAATAAAGGTTGGTTATTATTATGAGCAATTATCTTTAATGGTGAAGCTGATGGATATGTTTTCAATAATAAATTATTCAATCCATGTAATTTCAATAAATAAACAACAACAAATATTAAATATATTAAGAGTGATAGAATTTGAGCTGGAAGTTGCTCCCACAGTCTTTTAATCAATCTTTTAATCAACTTTATTCTCCTTTGTTTTCTCTCATAATGCTAGCTTGAGTTATTATTTTTTCTTCCTTAATTAAATTAAAATATCCCTTTAAATAAGATAGAACCACGAATAAAGCTACTAATAATATAATGAGGTATAAAACAATTGATAGTACAAAAATTCTATCAAAGACTGAAGCTTCTTCAGGTATAACTGACACCATTTTAGCACTAATAGTATTTAAAAATTTAAACATCTTATCAGTAAATCCAGATAAAAAGGCAATTAAAAGAACTGAAATAAAAAATGTAAATTTCACCTTCATAGTTGCTAATTTTGTTTCAACCATAATTTTCTTTGATTGAAATTCTTCATGTGTCATAGATAAGTACTCTTTTATTTTGATAGAGTAATTTAACACTTCTCTTTCATCTTCTGTTTTTGTTAGAAAATTTTTCACTTTCACTACAAGAGATTTTTCTTCCATAGATTCTTCCTACCATTTCTTTAATTCATTGTAACATAAAGAAACAAAATAATCCATTTCTATAATTCATCCCTTCATTTCACTCAAGACACAACACAGGATGAATAAGTGAGTGGTACAGCCACTATCTCGCATTTTCTGCACTTTGCGAAACAAGACATACTAATAGTCACATAACAAAAAACAGCCCTATACTATTTGTAGTGGGTAAATCCCCTATAGATATTATGGAGCCAATTTTGTTGTAGAAAAAGAGCCTACAAAAAAGGCGGTTTACAGAGTCTGTAAGCCACCTAGTCAGTCGGTTTATTCTGGTGTCTGCCACCGCTTGGCCCTTACGTCCAAGATTGCTATCGGATTTCGTTCTGGTGTCCGCCACCGCTTGGCCCTTATGTCCAAGATTACTATCAGATTGACCATGAGCCGACTACTCATCTACACTATTTATTCTACCTGAAAATGGTTAAAATTTCAAGTGTAAACTCTTCTATTTCGTAGTATAAGCAAAACTGATGGCACTATCTGCTTGAGAGATTTTTCTAAAGGTATAGTTAGGGTTGCCACCATAGTTAGTTTCAGACACAAGGAAAGAACCATCATCATAGACCTTCTCTACAAAAGCCACATGACCATAGTCTGCTGGTGTGCCATGTGTACCTCCCACAAAAGAAACAATGGCACCTGCTCTTGGTGTAGAGCCAGTTTCCCCACCAAGACTTGAAGCTGTCGCAACCCAGTCCTGACCATTTCCCATGGTATTAATGATTGAAATCTTCTCTCCATTACTTCCTTTTAATTTTAAGCCTAATTGATTCATACGAGCCGCAACACCCCATGTACATTGTCCATAGGCATAGGCCATACCATCTCCACCACCAGGAACAGAATGATCATACAAGTCCCCACGAACCCCTTCAAGGGATTGTGGGTCACTTTTTGCCTGTCCTCCATTTGTTTGACTAAAGCCTTTTTCAATTTGATAATACCATTCCGTTGCTCTAGTTTGTCTTTCCAGTAGTTTGTCACCAGAATTTCCCTCCCAATAGGTAAGGAAGAGTTGGGCGAGATTGGCTGCACTACCCGTATTTTTAAAGAAATCCTTTAACCAACTTTGATAGTAAGGACTATCCCCATGAAGCATAAAATCAAGTTGGAGGTCTAAATCATACCATTTCTTATTTTGGGTGCGTGCATAATTTAACAAAGCTGTATGACGTGTTGACCCATCTGCGGTATCCGTCCATTGACCTAACCCCAAACCTCTATGAAGGATATTAGGATAAGCACCACTATAAATGGCTGGCCCTCCTATCGCTAACCAGCTTTCATCATCCCATGAGGAATCGGTAGCGCCAACTGGAGGAGATAAATAATCCCCTTCAGCTCGTTTAGGATTGATAGAAGATTCTACCGACCAATTTCCTAAAATAGCCGCAATGGCTTGGGGACTTGCCCCTTGAGATTTCAAAAACTCATAAATATGTTTTGCTCGTTCAAACTCATCCCCACCAAACTGACCAATGGCAGGTAAGATAGTTGTCTGAAGTTGAATGACTTTTGGAAAATAAAATTGCGGATTGACATACACCAATTTTTCTTTCTTGTTCTTATACTTTTGATAGGAAACTTTCAAACCTGTATCGTCTGGTGTTTCACCAATAATATCACCCGTTAGGACTCTTGTCCCCTCAATCGCACGGCCATTATGAATAGAATACAAGGTCAATCGACTCTCATTCTCTCCTTTTCCGTTAGTGAGAATAATATTGTCGCCATCTAGAGATACAACTCCATCCATTGGTGCGACAATTGTTTGGTGAGCCTTCGCTTCTAGTAGAATGTACTCCTGAAGGGTAGGTTTCCCATCTAAATCATAGTATCCATAACGATAAGTCATGGTTAGACTATCTTCGTTGCTTTTCCCCTCAAATGGATTGTCCAATTCCTGCATGGAAGCATACACACCCTCTTCTTTTAGTTCCTTTATTTCCTCTTGATCGTCTTTCGATAGTTTATACTTAGGAGTTTCATAGAGGTCTTGCATGGATTTCAAATCTTCCCCATCGTTTAAATCATGCCACAAAGTAGACAGATAATCCTTGTAAGTTTCTGAACTAAATAAGTGAACTGGTTTGTGTAACTCATAGTCATGGAATTTAAAGTTCATATACCCCATCACATCATCAACTTTTGTGTAATAGGTAATGCCTTTGTCATTTGTACGAGTATGTTCTGCGTCTTCCCAAGTTAAGTGGGTATAAGCTTTTGTTAATTCAAATTCATCTTGTTGAATCAAACTAGCAGATGAAAATCCTAAAAAGAAGCTCATCATAAGTAAAAGAAGAAAGACTATTCCTCCAACTATCCAGGTTACAGGATTTCCAGCCGCAAATGTAAAGAAGGAAAAGGCTGCTTTTAGTTTTTGATAGATATTTCGGACACTTGTAAGACCTTGTTTCTTTAATTTTCGAAACCGATTTTTAAAGGAACTTGGATTCTCTTTCGCTAGTTTCCATCCTTTTCCATCCTTAAAATGATGGTATCGCTCTTTTGTGTTGGTCAGTCTTTTCTTGGTAAAACGACCTGTTGCTTGTCCTGTTTTGACACTAGCTTTTCCAAGGTTATAAGAAAGCCGACTGTAGCGTTTTCCTTTTCTAATGGTCTCTTGAAGTGTGCGATAGCCTTCTAAATCTTCATTTTCTGAAGCTAACTCCCCACCTTCACGTCCAAGGACATAAAGAAAAGTTTTGGCTTTCCTACTGACTTTTTTGGACTTATAGGCTTGTTTAGTAGATTTTAGATTCTCTTTGGCGGCCTTGACTTCTTTCTTAGCTTTTAATTCTTCTAAACTCTTCCCTTGAAAGAAAAAATTAGATTTCTGTTTCGATTCCTGACCGTAGAGAAATTTTTGATTGGTTTTTCTTTCTTTACGACTCTCTTTTCTTTCTTCTTTTGCTTCTACCTTGGCTTCTCTAAATTGCTTCTTGGCTATTTTCAATCGTTTCCTAGCATGAGGCAACCGTCTGTCTCTTAATTCTTTGCGATTCAAAAGAGATGGAGGACTATTTTGAAGAATATGATTGTAGTCTTCATTTGCTTGTTTTACTCTCTCCTTTGAAGCTTCTCTCATCTCCTCTAGCTTTTCTTTTATCTCTTTTTTCCATGCTTTTTCATCCAGTACAGAGGAATCTTTTTTCTGTTTCTTCACCTCCTTCTTTCCTTGTTTCAAGAATTTTTTCTCATCTTTTAGGCTTCTTCTAAATGCCTTTCGGGCACGTATGATTTTTCTTTTATCCTTCATTCTACTTCCCCTTAGTTAGAAGCCATTTTATCAGGATCCGTACTCATGATATCAAACAATTGAGTACCTTGAGGAATCTTATTTTTAAAGGGTACGACAACGGAACCAGCTTTTATCAGTCCTGCCCCTTTTTCTGGATTGACAAGGTATTTTTCGAGTTCTTTTGACAAGCCTAAGAGTTGAACCAGTTCTTCTCGGTCATTTTTTGCTTGCTTGAGGAGAATCATAAATTCACTATTGGCAATAATCCGTCTACCATTTGGATCTAACAATAAGGTTTCGACATTTTGGGTTATCCCAGTCGGACTGGCTCCATATTTTCTGACACGACTCCACAATTTAAAGAAGAAATCACTGGCATATTTATCTAATAAGAGAAGCTGCATTTCATCAAAATAAATCCAGGTCTTCTTCCCTAATTTTTGGTTCCGAACGACACGATTCCATATCTGATCAAAAACAACCATAAGAGCGATTTGTTTCAGCTCATCTCCTAACTTCTTAACGTTATAAATCAAGAAATTAGATCCTGTCTGAATATTGGTCTTATGAGAAAAAATATCAAGAGAACCTTCGACATACAGTTCCATATCAAGCGCCAAATTCTGCGCTTCTTCTTCTGGCTGTTGACTCAAGACAAAGACCCATTCTTCCAAAGAAGGCTCTTTAAATGACTGATAGGTAAGTCTAGTGACTCGGTCGATAATTGATTTTTCTCTTCCATCCATTTTTCTATCCAATAACTTGCCGATAAAGGATAAAAGAAATTCTGATTTTACCTTTACAGGATCTTCATCCATATTTTCATCAGACAAGTCAAGTACATTGAGATAGGTTTGGGAATCTGGCGCAATATCAATCATTTCTCCTCCAAAAGCTCGTCCAATGACACTGTATTCTGCTTCTGGATCCACGATGATAATTTCAGTATTTTCACCAGATTCCTTGATTTTGGTCGTGATAATCTCATGCTTGGTTGCCATCCCTTTCCCAGCTCCAGATGTTCCTAAAATCAAACCAGATGGTGTATTTAATAGGCTGCGATCAATAGTAATAATATTGCTTGAGATTTGATTGATACCATAATATTTCCCACTACGATCTTGTAAATCTACTGAAGTCCATGGAGAGTTCACTGCTACATTAGATGTTAATAAACTCCGTGATATTCCCTCTAAAAAATCACAACCAAATGGCAGCAAACTATTAAAGGCTGCTTCTTGCATATATGGAAGTTTATCAATCATTAGGTCATTTGAGCCGGCCACTTGTTGAATCGTGTCTAGGGCTTGTTTAAGTTCTTCTTCATCCTGACCAAAGACCCCAATCAAGAAGACTGT
This sequence comes from Streptococcus mitis, assembly GCF_003942685.1. Taxonomy (GTDB): domain Bacteria; phylum Bacillota; class Bacilli; order Lactobacillales; family Streptococcaceae; genus Streptococcus; species Streptococcus mitis_CD. The sequence continues at coordinate 14,221 of NZ_RJNR01000023.1, forward strand.
TTGAAATAGTTTATCTCCTGTCTCGGTCATGGTTTTTAAGAGTTCCTCGGCTTCATCGATATTGCTTTCTAATACATGGCCTACTTTTTCCAAATAGATACCTGTACGAGCTAGTTTTTGTTGTTCCCCAATCTTTTGGGATTCCATCAAGGTTTTCTTTGTTCGTAGTTTCTTCATGGCATCCGCCTTGGTCGAACTTTGAGCATGGAGGCTCACAATCAATTCCAAATCTCCTTGCATGAGGTCTCGGATAAACTGATCTCCTAATTCCATGCCGTAGTCTCTCACATAGACAATCTGTAATAAGCGGTCATTGATTTGTAGGTAATTCTTGTTTTTAAAATCCAAGAGATTAGGGGCTATGAAGTGACGAGTTGTCTGACCAGATCTCGTTAAATCACGGTAAGAAAAAGGAAGATGATGTTCTCCTCTAAGCATATCCGCCAACAAGTTCACACGGTTTTCTCCAGCCAAGGATTCAAAGCGAGCATCAATTTCTGAGAAACCACTCTTGAAATATTCTCCAATTTGAGACAAGGAACGATAAGCTTGTTTGGGATTAGAATCCTTTCTACCAAAGCTAATCAGTTTCACAGCTGAAAAGTTATTTTCCCCACTGTCTAAATTCTGATTCATCATCCGATTCAATTCTTTACGGTAGGTATCATATCCATCTTCTTTTTCCTCATACAAAACACTTTGTCTAAACTTTTCTAAATTCAATCTTTTATTAAAGATGGTCAATTGGAAGTTGGTTTGGTCATCTAAAGAGTTAATCAAATCAGAATATTTCTCAATGATTGCGCCCTTATCTTCTAAACCAACGGTCTGGTAATTGACATCACCAAGTAAATAGCTTTGTGAGAAATAATCTTCTTTTACCTGCATCAGACCATTTTGATACAGGGCTTGATAGGAAAGAGTATTAGCCGTTGAGGGTAACACTTCCTCTTTTTTTCCTTTAACTACTTCTTTCTGATTAGTCATTGAAGTTTTTTGTTTCTTTAATGTATTTGATTTTCTTTTCATGTTCAGGTCCTTTCTTTCCTGTAATTGTGCGTAGGGGAACCGTTAGTTCAAAATGAAGACGGTATTTCAAATAATGTTCAAAATATAAATCATTGGGTTTATAGACTCCAAAAAGCATGAGGGGAATGGTAAAAGCAAACACAAAACCGTAAACAAACCAATCTCCAAATTGCCAGAAAAAGAGATTCAAGCCCAAAACAATAATTGTGACAATAAAGGCTGGTAAAACAAAGATGATTTGTCTTGTAGTGAAACCTAACCAAGCCCTGTGTTGGTATTTTGAGATGTCTTTAAAGACACGTGTATTCATGACTTTCCTTTCTAAAAAGGCTAAGAAGCAATCACTTCCTAGCCTTTATCTAATTACATACCTAAGATTGATCGAGCCGTACGTTGAGAACCAACGAGGGCAATAATCAGTAAGATAGCTTGTATTAAACTACCAAACATAATCGCAAGAGATTGCAGGACTCCTGCACCATTTGAAACAGCTATTTTCCCAGCAGATTCAAACAAAGGAACAAGAGAAACAATCAGAAAAATAAGAACCCCTTGTACCGCATAGACCATAATATTTTTTAAATAGCCAATACCAATAGACTTCCACTCATCACTTAAAAATGTTGGAATCGTAAGAGGGGCAAATGGAATCATAAGGTAGAGTTGAATAAATCGAATGGATACCAAAAGATTGACCATGGCTGCACTTACTATTCGAACAAGCCAAATGAGTAGGGCGAAAAAGCCCACAATCATCCGGCCAATAAATCCTGACCCCTTTAATCCAGAGATTGTATCATACTTTGCCCCACCGTGAGCCACAATCGAGGCCACTTGTTCAATGGCGTGACTCGCAATCCCGATGATGGCTTCTACAATAACGGTAGTGTTGGTAATTACAACTGCGACCATAATATAACTAATCAACATCGGCGCTAATGCTTCAAAGGTCATCGCTCCACCAGAGTTAGCAATTTTCTTTGCCATCTTCGAAAATTCTAAGATGAGAACAACTGATAAAATCGCAACTCCAAGAGGTTGCATGACACTTTTAGTAATACTAGACATGTAAGTCCAAACGGTTGGATTGTAGCTAGATAGGGATTTAATCAGATCTACCGTAGATTGTAAATCTACATTAAATCCTTCAAATAAATTTTCAGCTGATATTTTTTCAGATGCAAGGTAAACAAAGGGTGAGACTAAACTAAGGTTCATGTCATTGTTTATCCTCCTAAATTGAAATCTGGGTTACAAAGGCTCCAGCAGCCCCTACCATAACACCACCGACAATTTCAAGAATGGCATTCCGAACACCTGGTCCACCATCTTTAATGTTGGTTGCAAGGTTGACAATCCCCACAACAACGAGAAAGGCACCAACCGCAATCAATCCCTTCTGCAACAAAGACATAGCTTGTGCAAACATAGCACTTGCGTCTACTCCATAAACAAAACCTTTAAAATGCGTAATCATCTATTTCCTCTTTTCTATTTTTATTTTAAACTAGATTCAAAAGTTAAATCACGAATTCT
>NZ_RJNR01000024.1:0-16470 GCF_003942685.1 Streptococcus mitis
TTTTTGAAGTCAGTAATTTTAAATAGTTGATTAAATCTTTGCTCTCAGACGGTTAATAGATGTGCTTATTAGAAGTGTTTAATAAATTAATTTTAGTTCAAAATGTCCAATTTGGACACTTTGAATGATTTCTTAGTTTTATATATTATACTTTTCTCAGGAGAAAGCTAGATGTACAGACGTTTGAGAGATTTGAGGGAAGATCACGACTTGACCCAAAAACAAATAGCTGAAATACTTTCGTTTACAAACTCAGCTTATGCTAAAATTGAACGGGGTGAGCATACGTTAACAGCAGATGTATTGGTAACTCTCTCAAACTTTTACGATGTCAGTACTGACTATCTATTGGGATTGACAGATTTTCCTGATAAAATTCGCTTTAGAAAATAATCTCCTCAATTTCATAGAGTGTGAAAATGAGGAGATTTTTTATTTGTTCTTTGACAATTGAATAGTCCAAAATGGTACTTTCCTCATTTGTGGAGCAGATTTGAATGGCTCGCCATGATAAGAGCGATATTAAAACCATCAATAAAATAGAGCGATACTTTATATGCCATGATACAAATGATATACAATGATACTTCTGACCGTTCAGGCTGCCAACGTAAAAGAGCAGCAAGTGAAATTCTTATGATGACTTCATCAGTCATGCCATGGAGGAGATTGATAAAAGATAAAAGGGAAGTGATTTTTTGAAATCAAATTTAGAAAATTATATAGTCGAGCTAGAGATGCTAAATCTATTATTCTTAAAAAAACTTATTAGCGAAAAAGAATATGAAAAAATAAAGCTGAAACTGCGTAAAATATACACAAATTAGCTGACCTTTTTTATTGGTTGCGGTAAAATAAATGCAGAGAAATAGGAGGTTAAGCCATGTCAAATAATGTTGAAATTATAAAAGCAAATCCTTTAGTAACTAGAAGAAATGATAATAGTGGTTCTTTATCGAGGAGAGTAGCAGCATATTGTCGTGTTAGTTCCGATAGTGATGATCAAAAAAATAGCTATGATTCTCAAGTTCGTCATTATAGAGAGTATATATCACAGCACCAAGATTGGAATTTGGTTGACATTTATGCTGATGAAGGGATTTCAGGAACTCAAGTTGGAAAAAGACAAGATTTTCAAAGATTGATTTCAGATTGCCTTGATGGAAAAATAGACTATATCATTACTAAAGCTATTGCTCGATTTGCTAGAAATACATTAGATACTCTCAAATATGTTCGTTTGCTGAAAGATAAACAAATTGGAGTATTTTTTGAAGAAGAAAACATTGATACTTTAACTATGGATGGTGAGTTGCTATTAACTATATTGAGTTCGGTGGCTCAACAGGAAGTTGAAAATACATCTGCCCATGTTAAAAAAGGTTTAAAAATGAAGATGCAACGTGGAGAACTTATTGGTTTTCAAGGTTGTCTTGGTTATGACTATAATCAAGATACAAAGTCAATATCAATAAATGAAAAAGAAGCCAAGATAGTACGTTATATTTTTGAACGATACATTGATGGTATTGGGGGTAAGGCAATAGCTAGAGAACTAGATGAACTAGGTTATAAAACTCCGAGAGGTCTTGATCACTGGCAAGATACAACAGTTTTAGGAATTATTAAAAACGAGAAGTATAAAGGTGATATTTTAATGGGAAAAACTTTCACTGTTGACCCCATTAGCAAGAGACGTTTAATAAATTTCGGTGAAGAAGATAAATACTATATAAAAAATAATCATGATGCAATAATTAGTCCAGAAATTTTTACACAGGCGCAAGAAATTCGATTACGGAGATCAGGAAACAAGAAAACAATAGCAAATACAAAAGGAAAACGAGAAAGATATTCAAGAATGTATCCTTTTAGTAGTAGATTGGAATGTGGTTTTTGTGGTACTGTTCTGTCTCGAAGAAGTTGGCACTCTAGTTCAGAGTACAAAAAGATTATCTGGCACTGTACAACATCTATAAAGAAAGGTAAAAAGCATTGCATCCATAGTAAAGGAATAGAGGAAAAAGCAATAGAAAATGCTTTTTTACAGAGCTACCAACAGTTGTTTTATGAAAATAATAACCTAACTGAAGACTTTCTTGAAATTATAAAAGAAGAGCTTACTGACGATACTTTAAAAGTGGAGTTGAATAAGATAGTTAGTAAATTAAATTCGTTGTACAAGAAAGAAGAAAAATTAGTTTCAATGAATCTTGATGGAAAAATTAGTGATTCTGTATATGAAGATAAATTTAACCAAATACAAATTGAGAAAGAAAAACTTTTAGAAGAAAAAGTAAACCTAGAAGTAACTTTAAAATCAGAAGTTGATATAAAAAGTAGATTAGAGAATTTTAAAGAAATTTTAACTTCACAAAAGACTCTGACTGAGTTTGACAAGGACATTTTTGAAAGTATCGTTGAAAAAATCATAGTAGGCGGAATAAATTCTGATGGAGAAATTGATCCAGCAATGTTGACTATAATTTTTAAAACGGGAGATTCTTCGACTAAAGATGCAAAATCTTACAAATCTAAAAGGAAGAATGCTAAAATAGAAAATGATAAATTGTGTTTTAATACCGTAACCGATGACGAAAAAAAGTGTACAAATAAAGAAAACAATCCATGTTGAGGCGGTATCACTGCTTGTACGAGATGATACTTAAGCGAAGTAGAAACAGAATAGTAGTTTATATTTTTACAGAAAACCTAGTAACTTTATAGTAAACATTACGATCTTACAGGAGTCAATAACTTTTTACAATATTACTTCAGTAAACAATTAAAATTCTTAGTTTTTAGTATAAAATGTTTTTTTTATGGACTAATTATGTGCTAGATAATGGACAGAATAATTAGCACATAGAAAGAGAAAAATTGACAGATGGACTAAGGTAGAATTGTCAGTAACTGTGACCGAATGGTTAAGGTCTTTTTCTAGTTTTAGTGGTATAATAAACAATATGAATAAGCTGTTTTGGGAGGACGAAATGACTGATAGTATTAAAGTGAAGAAAGTTGAAATAGACTCTAAAAAAATTCCCTTAGACAGCTCAACAAACGACTCTGAGAAGATAAAATTGGGACAAAATACTACATCTATTTCTGTTTTGGCTGATACCTTTAGTAACTTTCAAGCAACTGTAAATGCTAACATTATTTCAGAATTAATTGCAACTTCAAATGTATTAAATTCAGCTAAGTTAGTAAATTTTGCTAATTTGACGACTCCTTTAGTAAGTCTGCCTTCATTAATTCAAGTTGAAAAAAGCGCTATTAATGTCATGTCAGAAGTGGTTGCGTTGTACAATAAAACGTTATCAAGTACACACTTGCAAGCAATTCAAAACATAGCAGATTCTGCAAAAAATTTAATTGCTAGCTATCAAATTGATTATTCAAAGATTTTTAGTGGCATCAATGAACTTTTAAAATCACTGCCTTCGATTTATACAAAAGAAGAAATTGAGCAGATTATTTCTCGAGTTCAACTGCTGGCAGAAAATGGGTGGGTTATTTATTTTCGTGATAGAAATGTTTATCAACGTTTACTTGCTGAGGAATGGAATACCTTGGAGGACGAATGGATAGAGCTGCTTAGGGATAAACTAAAAAATGAGGATTTTATTATTGACTTACAAAATTCGCCGTGTTATTCAGCTCCTCTTGTAAAATCAATGGTTGATTGCTACTTTAATCGAAACTTTTATGCAGCATACACTTTGGGAAGTTTGGCAATCGATGGTGCACTAAATAGAATTTCAGAAATGACTTCATTAGAGAAAAAAATACCAGTAGGTCACCGAGCGATTAAGGAAATTGATAATATATTTATTGATAAGTCGTTTAGCGATGTAGGACTGATGCACTGGCTTTATAGTTTCTTCAAAGATACTAATAGATTTACACTTGATGAACCAAATCGACATATGATTAGTCATGGTCGGTGGGAGAAAGAAATCGAAGAACAAGAGTTTTTGAAGTTATTTAATGCAATGTTGTTTATTTGTGATGAGTATGATTATTGGGAAGAAATTATTCGTTATGAACAAGACAATTAAGTATTTTTGGAGGTTAAACACCTATGCTTGAAATATATCCTTTTATTCAGGAGCTAGTTAAGTGTGAAACGACCATACAGAAAATAGAAGTTTTCAATAGATGGAACCTTCATGAGTGTAGAGTTTTTCTATTTGATGAAGAAAAGTCAAATTTTGGTAATATAGGCAAATCATTTAGCTATGGAAAGTTTAATCTGATTGGTTTGGGAGATTACCAAAAAATTTGGGTTATTGATAAAAATACTGTAAATGCTAAGGATAATTTCTTACCCGTTGCCAGAATTATCAATTACGACCTAAACATTTTTACCTACATACATGATTTATATAGAAGAAGAAATGTCCCAGATAAGGAGAATTTAATTAGATTTTTACACGAGATTAAATCGTTGCGTCTAACAAATAATATTTCAACTGCTTTAATGGAAAGATATACCACCCCAATAAATCGTGAATTATTAGCTAAAATGATTGAAAGTTATGTTTATTTTGATAGCATTAATTTTGAATTATTTCAATCTAATGTGCCTCAGACTCTAAAACCAGATAAATATATTTGGATGAAAGAAATCTGGGAAGATGCAGAATACTACCTAAGCAATGATGAGGTGATACAACATTATGAGGCAGTGTGTTGCTATATATTGAAAGCATTCATTTTGAAAAATACCAAAAATCTTTCTACAAAAGCTAAAGTGGCTGAGTTTAAACGCTATTGTATTGAGGATTTATGCGTATTTTTAGAATTGGAAATGACTTTATTAATACTTTTTTTGAAAAATGATAGTGCGGTTCAAGAAATATTTAAAAAGTTGCAGTTAAAGGCTGATAAGTTAATTAATAAAATACATAATACAGCATGGGATATTTTTCATATAAGACTATTGGAGCAAAGTACTTTATTAAATTGTATTGAAAACCCAGATGTGATTTATCTCCACTATTTTGCAACTGCGGATTCTGGGTTGGCTGAGGTATTACGAGCTAATCCAATTAAAATGCTGATTTATTATAATAAAATAATTATACCTATACGTCGGTATGATGCAAAAAATTTTTTCACTCAAGATGAGTTAGATTATTATACTACTGAAGAAAGAATTAGATTACGTACAGAGAAAGTTCAGAGTATTGATTTCTGTTCTATAAAGCAGAGATTGAGCAGTGAGTTAGGGGATTTACTTACTAAATAAATTTTAATAGTTCCATTCCATAGTATAACTCCAACAGGAAATTACATAGTTTTAGATAAATTAGAGAGTATCTGCTTAGTGATGAACTGTACTCCTATCCTAACGATGTACTTGAATTTATGAAGGAGGAAAAATAGAAAATGAAAGATACAGAACTGAAAGAATTAAAAGATAAACTATGGCATTCTGCCGATGTTCTTCGTGCAAGTGCGCATTTAGCTGCAAATAAATATGGTCAGCCTATTCTAGGACTTATCTTCCTTAGATATGCAGATATTTTATATAAACAACATAAGGATGAAATTGAAGCTGAATATAATCGACTTAAAGGTAGTCGTATGGAAAAATCCGTGAAAGAAATTTCTTTAGAAAAATGCGGATTCTATCTTCCTGAGTGTGCGTATTATGACTTTATCAATGATGCACCGGACGATGCAAACAAAGCTATTCTTGTAAAGGAAGCTATGGAAGCTATTGAAGCTGAAAATCCTAGAATGGAAGGAGTTCTTCCTAAAGAAGTATACGCACAGCTTGTTCCAGAAGAGGAACCAGAGCTTCTTTCTAACATTGTGCGTATTTTCAAGGATATTCCTGAGAATAGTACTATTGACATCTTTGGTGAAATTTATGAATACTTCTTAGGAAAATTCGCACTTGCGGAAGGTAAGGACGGTGGGACATTCTATACACCTGCAACAGTTGTAAGATATATGGTTGAAGTATTAGATCCTCAGCCTGGTGAAAAGAAGTTCCTAGATCCAGCATGTGGTTCAGGAGGGATGTTTGTTCAGGCTGCAAGATACATGCATAATCACAATGCTAGCGAGAGTGAACAGATGAAATTCCGTTGCTATGGCGTGGAAAAGGAACCAGACACAGTTAAACTGGCAAAGATGAATCTTCTTCTGAATAATATTCGTGGTGACATTACACAAGCTAACTCATTCTATTCAGATCCATATAATGCATTTGGGCAGTTTGACTATGTAATGGCAAATCCACCCTTTAATGTTGATGAGGTTGTGGTTGAAAAAGTTGCCGATGATTCCCGTTTTAATACGTATGGTGTGCCAAGAAATAAGACAAAATCAACAAAGAAAAAATCGGATAATAAAGAAACAGTACCAAACGCTAACTACTTGTGGATTGGCTACTTTGCCACTGCTTTAAATAAGAATGGGAAAGCAGCTCTTGTTATGGCTAATTCTGCTTCAGATGCTTCTGGTTCAGAATATGAAATCAGAAAGAAAATGATTGAAGAAGGTATCATCTCGCAGATGGTGACTCTTCCCTCTAATATGTTTTCATCAGTTACACTTCCTGCAACTCTCTGGTTTTTTGATAAGCAGAAGCCAAATACTGAGAAGAAAAATGAAATCTTATTTATAGATGCGAGAAATATATTTACTCAGATTGACCGTGCTCATAGAAAGTTCTCAGATGAGCAGATTAAGAACCTTGGCGTAATAACCAAACTATATCATGGTGAGACACAGGCTCTTGTTGACTTGCTTGATGAATATCAAACAGAACTTACAAATGCTCCAGAATCTTCCGATGACAAAGAGATTTTAACTAAGGATTACTGGCAATCACAGATTGACTGGTTAACAGAAAGATTTCCAGATGGTGTATATGCTGATGTTATTGGTCTTTGTAAAGCTGCGCCACTGGATGGTGAAGACGGAATCATTGAACAGGACTACTCCCTCAATGCAGGACGTTATGTAGGTGTAGTTATAGAAGACGACGGCTTAACCAAGGAAGAGTTTAAAGAAGAGATGCTTTCCCTTAATTCTGAATTTATTTCTTTAAGTGCTGAAGCAAGGGAGCTTGAAGAACGTATTGCAAATAATTTAAAAGAATTATTGGGTGAGTGATATGGGAAAGATAGAAGATTATTTTGAATTAAATCCTTCAAAAAATACAAATAATTATACTGATTATATTAATTACATTGATACCTCATCAGCAACTAGAGGTATTCTACACGATATTACCTACTTAGACAGTAACTTTCCTTCAAGAGCGAATCGTTGTGTAAAGTATGATGATATACTATATTCCTCTGTGAGACCAAATTTGAGACATTATTATCATTACAAATTGAACTATGGAAATGTTGTTGCGTCTACAGGATATGTTTTATTAAGAAATAAAAATAAAGAATTATATTCAAGTGAATTTTTATACTATTTTCTAGTAACTGACTCTGTCGTCAAATATTTAAGTAATATTGCCGAATTATCTCAATCAACGTTTCCTTCATTTTCAGCAAAAGATTTAGGAAAAATTGAATTGCCAGCGTTTGACTTTATAGATCAAAAGAAAATAGCTGATATTCTCACCACCTACGACGACCTTATCGAAAACAACAACAAGCGAATCAAGTTGTTGGAGCAAATGGCAGAGAATCTTTATAAGGAATGGTTTGTAAGATTCCGTTTTCCGGGATATGAGAATGTGGAATTTGAAAATGGCATACCAAAAGGCTGGGAAGTTAAAAAGATAAAGAATTGTGTAAAAAGATTGCCTTTTAATCAGTTATATAAAAGAAATGAATTGGAATCGGAAGGTAAAGTAATAGTAATTGATCAATCTTCAGCGGAATTCCTAGGTTATCATAATGATGAACCATCTCATTGTGCAAGTATTGATAAACCAATTCTTTTGTTTGGTGACCATTCGTGTAAATTTGTACTAATGATTAGAGATTTTTCTTTGGGTGAAAATGTTGTTCCATTTATAAGCGAAAATGAAAATAAATTGAATGACTATTATTTGTTTTATGCTGTTCACAAAATTATTGTAACAGAAGAGTATAAAAGACATTGGGGGAGATTCACTACAATGAAGATTTTGGTTCCTAATTATGAATTACAACTAGCATTTGCGGATTTTATTAGACCGATTATTCAAGAGCAAAATAACCTTTGGAATGAAACCCAATTATTAATTAAACAAAGAGATGTGCTTTTACCGCGCCTAATGAGTGGAAAACTTGAAGTGTAAGGAGGTGTTCCTATGCGTAACTTTATATCTGAAGATGATATAGAACAGGCTATACTTGCAAAATTAAAAACGGAACCATTTAACTATGATATCCTCATTTGTGATGCTGATCCCAGTAAGAGAGATGATTTGAATGATGGTACAGGAAGAGCTTCAAAGAAAGAATGTGTTCTTCCTGATGTTATGCTTTCTTCTCTCAAGCGTATCAATCCTACTATTTCTGAAGATAAAATCAAGGAGATAGTAAAAAACTTGAGGCAGGATTACACAGGTAAGGATATTGTTGATACTAACTATAAAATATATAGACAAATCCGTAATAATATAAAAATCACAGTTCGCAAAGACGACAAAGAAGACTTTGATTTTGTAAAGCTAATTGATTTTGAGCATCCAGAGAACAATACTTTTACAGCAGTTTCCCAGATGTGGATTCAAGGAAAATTCTATTATCGCAGACCGGATATCCTTATCTTCATCAATGGAATGCCTCTTGTGTTCATTGAACTGAAGAATAGCATCGTTAAAATTGAAGAAGCCTATAATAAAAATTTAAAGGATTATTTACGAGATGTTCCAAATCTATTTGCATTTAATCAAATTTGTGTTCTTTCAAATGGTTTAGAAACAAAGTTAGGCGCCTTCAATGCGACCTATGATTACTTTTTTGAATGGCTTAAAGTTGATAGCGAAAAAGAAATACTGGATCGAGAAGCTATTCATTCAGCTGAAAATGTAAAAGATAGTTCTGTAAGATATTTTGTTGATGGTCTATTAAACAAGGATAAATTGATTGATTATATCGAAAATTTCATACTTTTTGAAAATCAACGAATAAAAATTATCGCTAAAAACCATCAGTATTTAGGCGTAAATAATCTGATGGAATCAGTAAAAAACAGAAAAGAATTGAATGGGAAACTAGGTGTTTTCTGGCATACACAGGGTTCGGGTAAGTCTTACTCTATGGTTATGTTTGCCCGTAAAGTTAAACGCAAAATAACTGGTAATTTTTCATTCCTTATTATCACAGACCGTGAAGATTTGGATACACAGATTCATAAGAACTTTGTACGTACAGAGGTTATTGGTTCTAAAGAAGAGTGTCAACCAAAAAACAGCAAGCAACTGCAAGAATTCCTGACTACAAACAAGGCATTTATCTTCACACTGATTCATAAGTTCAGATACGACAAGACGAAGAAGTATCCTGTTCTTTCTACACGTGATGATATCATTGTTCTAGTTGACGAGGCACATAGAACACAGTACAAAGATTTAGCAGAAAATATGAGAACAGCACTTCCTAATGCTAATTTTGTTGCGTTTACAGGAACGCCACTTCTCGGTGCTAAGCGTCTTACTAATCAATGGTTTGGTGAGTATATTTCAGAGTATAACTTTGCACAATCTGTCGAGGATGGTTCTACTGTACCATTGTTCTATTCCAGACGAGTTCCGGAAGTAGGTCTTGAAAATAATTTCCTTGATGATGATGTTGTAGATATTATCGAAGAAGAAAATCTTAACGACGACGAAATCCGTCTGTTAGAAAATGCATCCTCTCGTATTTTAGAAGTTATTAAACGTGATGACAGACTGGATAAGGTTGCGCAGGATATTGCATACCACTTTCCAAGACGGGGATTTCTTGGGAAGGGACTGGTTGTGTCAGTTGACAAATATACAGCTGTCAAAATGTATGACAAAGTGCAACATTACTGGGCTATTGAAAAGCAGAAGTTTACGAAACGGCGAAATTCTGCCACTATAAAAGAAGAACGCGATCGGCTTACGCAAATTCTGGCTTATATGAATACCGTGGAAATGGCTGTTATTATTTCCGAAGAGAACGATGAAACGACCAAGTTTGCAAAACAGGGGTTGAAAATATCGGAGCATCGTGCAAAGATGAAAGAAATCACACCTGATGGGAGAGATATCGAGGATAGATTCAAAAGTCCAGATGATCCTCTGCAATTAGTGTTTGTATGTGCCATGTGGCTAACAGGATTTGATGTGAAAAACCTTTCTACGCTCTATCTTGACAAGCCGATGAAGGGGCACACGTTGATGCAAGCAATAGCTCGTGCTAACAGAGTTTATCCAGGAAAACCTGCTGGAATTATCGTTGATTATGTGAATGTTTTTAAATATATGAAGAAAGCGTTAACAGAATATGCCATGGGTAATGACGGAACAGAATTTCCTGCAAAAGATATAGATCAGCTAATCGGATACATTGATGGTACAATTCATGAGGCAGATTCTTTCTTGCTTTCTTTAGGTATTTCACTAGAAAAAATCATTGCAGATTCCAATACCCTGGATAAACTGGATGCTTTAAGAAGAGCTTATGACGCTATTATCTCTAAAGATGATGCTAAAGAGAAATTCAAGGTTATACTGAACACCTTAACAAATCTCTACGAAGCATCAAAACCAGAAATCTTTGAAAGAAATTGGACTAATGATAAATTTGCACCACTCGTCTATTTACACGGATTGTTTTACCATACTATTGATGATGAAAAAGTAGCTCGTGCCAGACAAAAAATGAATCAAATTCTAGACGGTAGTGTAATTGCAAGTCAGGATTTCGTTAATTATGTTCGAGAGAAAGAAGCTCAGTACATGATTAAAGGGACAAAGGCCATAGATTTATCTAAAGTAGATATTGAGCAGTTAAGACAAGAAATAAAATTGGCTGAGTATAAAGCTATTGAAATTGATGATTTGAAGGAATATATAGAGCAAGCGCTAGAACAAATGCTTAAGAGAAATTGCACTAGAACGAAATTCTCTGAACGATTCAAACGCATTATTGATTCCTATAATGCAGGCGGTACTGAAAATGAAGATTATTACGAGCAACTTGTGAAACTCCTTGAAGAACTACGTCAAGAGGACAATCGTGCCAATACAGAAGGTCTTACTGAAGAAGAATTGGAAATTTACGATTTATTGGTTGCTGGAAAGAAATTGACACAGGTTGAGGAACAAAAAGTAAAACTCTCTGCAAAAAATCTGTTTAAGAAATTGATGGATAATCGTAGTAATCTTCTTGTTGTAGATTGGTACAAAGACGAACAGCCGCGTGCCAAACTTAAATATGAAGTTGAATTATCATTAAATCAGGATCTTCCTGAGAGTTATGACAAAGCAGCATTTGATTCTAAGGTAACCTTACTCATCAATCATTTTGTCGACATGGCAGTACAAGGGTATGGATGGATTGGTCTTGCGTAAGGAGGTTAAATCATGCTTTTTGATGAAAGAGATTTGAGAGTATTTGACAATGCTGCTTCAAGAGGTTATTTTGAGGAAATTCTACAGTCCTATTATAGTAAGAATTACAGAGCTTCTGTAGTATTGCTTTATTCATTCGTAATCTTTGATTTATACAATAAATTACAAACAATGGCTTTTGAAGGAGATTACAAAGCAACAAGAAAATTGTCAGAAATAAACCAGATGATTCAGGATGATGAAAAGTACTCAAAGGTAGAAAATGAAATAATCCAATTTTTTAAAGATAATTGTGCGCTATATTTTGATAGATTTACAGAAGATATAGATTATCTGAAAAACTGTAGAAATAAATGTGCACATTTAAAGGTTAATGATAATTCTTTGTTTCTTCCAAGTGATTATCATGCTAGAATGCTAATCTGTTCCATGTATGATAATATCTTATCGGTAAAAGCACCGTTTATTATGGATTTGTTTTCATTCGTTGAAAACGATGTGGAAGCTTATAGCCAGAAAATATTATCTGTTCCAGAAAATAGTATTGATGAATCAATTATTACTAATATTAAGAATAAATATTTAGAAAGAATGACGTATGACTCGTTAAAGAAGTCGTACAAAACATTTATACGATTATTACTTGTTTCAGAAGATGAACATTGTGAAAAAAACACAACTGGATTGTATATGTTTGCGTATGCAATAACTGACTATTTAATTCGAAAAGGGTACTCAAATGTTTTCAAGGATGATGGTGTATTAAATGTTTTTTCTAAACTTCAAATAGAAAAGTTAAAAGCTAGTAATTTGAAAAGAAATGCATTAGTGGGATTAATTACGACATTTCCGTCTGTTATGGATCTGCTTAGATCTTTTGAAGATGTGTTTTCCTATATATCCGAACATGTATTGTTGGAACCTCGCGGTTTATGTTACTATCGCTCATTTTATCCAAGAGAAAAACAGACGATATATGAGTATTTCAAAGAACATGATGAACTACACAGTCCACTCTTAATTAGGAATTTATATGATACTCTAAAAGAGGATAACAGTTTTGATCTGGTAGAATTCACTGAACTTATGGCTAAATCTATACCTCCATATATGGGGTATTATGATGCAGATTGTTTTATGGATTTTTTTATTGAAAATATAAAATCGTTTGATTTAGAGCAGATAAAGAATATACGTAATATTTATCAATCAGAACCTCAGTGTACGAATCGTAGAAATCATTCATCTGAAGATTCAAAAGTTAAAGAGTATATCGACAAACTAGAAAATCCGGATCTATTGGATGGTACAGAAACAGTACCGGATGCGGAGCTTAACGAAGATTTCCCATCATAAAAAAATGACCACACTTGAGCAGTTCAGAAACCATTGTTGTTATAGAGTTTTTCTGGTATAATAATAGATACTATATATACGGGAGTTTGTCAGTGGGCATTAAAACATCTCAATCGAGAAACGATATTGAAAGCATCCTTCGAAAAAGAGGTTTAAAATTTACTAAGCACGATTTGGATAAGGCCTTGCTTAATAACAATTATTTTAATTTGTTTAACGGTCTAGAGTCCTTACTTTTACCAGATAAAAATATTAAGCTTTATAATGGAGAGAGTATTGAAGATTTTTTAGCCGTGTATAAATTCGACAAAAATCTATCTAGTCAAATTTTTAATCTTGTAATTTCTTTAGAAGATAAATTGAAAAATTCAATTGCTTATTATTTTTCTCAAAAACATTGCCGTACGACTGATACTACTATGGAATACCTTAATCCTCAAAAGTATATCGATCCAATTACTAGACCTAATTATCCATTTCAGAATTATCAGAATCAATCAATCTATAGACACTTTAGTCAGTTTAATCTATTTGGACAAGGTTTTTTAACAAAACTTGTTAAATTTAACGACCACATTGATGCTAATTTTTATAGAGATACTTCATATGGTTTAACATATTCAGCAAGAAATACACACCCTTATTATCGGAGTTATAATAGCCAAAATAGGAGTTACTCAAATCCAGACTATAATGTTGCAGTACCTTTTTGGGTAAGTATAGAAACCTTAGATTTTGGAACAATTTTACGATTGCTCCATTATCTTGAAGATGATGTGCTGGATAGTGTAATGAAAGATTTTGGGATTGGAATTCGTCATAGAGCAGAATTTTTGAATATGTTAGATTTTATTAAAGAACTACGAAATCATTGTGCTCATGGCTTATTGATTTCTCGTTTTAGAACTCCGAAATATATGAAAATAAATGGGAATTTGATACATGTTTTTAATTTAACTCCTGTTTATCATAATACTTCAAATTCCTCTACGCCAGCGTCGGTAATAAAATTATTTGATGTGTTGAAAATCTTGAGTTTCTTTGTTGACACTAAACCAATTTACAAACAACTGCAGAAAATTATTTACCGTAATAATAAAAGATTCAAAGGGAACTATGATTTAAATGAAAGACTTCTAGAAAGAATGGGAGAGACTCAGTTATCTGTTTGGAAAAATTATCTTTATAAGAAAGTGAATTTTCAATTTTAGTTGTTGACATCAACAAACTGATATTGTATAATGTAATACATAAGAAAAGCTTTATAAGCATTTGGAGAAACGGTATCTCCATCGATAGAAGACCCTGGCATTTGTCAGGGTTTTCTTGGTTGAGTGACTTTTAGTTCGTTACGCTCTGTATGGGCATTATGATAATCTGATTTCGTTCAATAATATTATTGCAAAGTTAAGCAGCTTCATTTCGTTCTATAGTATGTGTAGGCACTGTCAGCACATGTTGAGGCGGTATCACTGCTTATACGAGCTGAGGCATCAGCGAAGTTGAAGTAGATGCTTCGCACATGGGATAGGACTTGTAGAATGAGGAGGGATATCGACGAAATGATACTGTAAGTCCGAAGCGCTGAGTGTATAAGTTTGTTAGTGAAACGAAATTAATCCTCAAAAAGTTCACTGAACCTGTTGAGTCTCACAAATGCATCATATCGAATGTGTCAGCTTGTTGGAGAAACGAAGTTAAACGTCAAAATAAAGAAACTAAAACTCCATTATTTTGAGATGACAACCTAAATTGGTTTTAAGGAGGTGTTATATTGATAGAAAGCAGGCCTGAGTTTGATAAAATCGTATCACTCGATGAGTTTAATAAATATTATTGGTATCGTAATGAACTTTCACAACTATGTAAGTCATTAGGATTAGAATATAGAGGTACTAAACAAGAACTCAATCACATTATTGATCAGTACTTTAAGGGTAATTTGATTAAAAAATCATCAATAAAAAGGAAAAAGAAACGAGTAGAAGTCGTTACCTTAAATACGCCCTTACTTGAATGTGGATTCTCCTTTAATGCACACTTTAGAGAATATTTCTCAACTTTAACAGATGTTTCACCCTTTAAATTTACTGCTGATATGGCGACTGCTTGGAGAAAAGTAAAAAGAGAAAATGATTTGAGTTTTACAATCCAAGATATGCTAAAAGTTTATTATGGAAATTCAGATTATGCCAAGTATGATCATTCAGTTTGTCAATGGAACCAATTTCTAAAGGATTTCTGCGCAGACGAAAATAGTCTTAACTATTCAAACAAGTTAAAAGTAGCTTCTATTCTTTGGAAAGAAGTTAGAAATTCAAAAGCTGAAAAAATTTATTCAAAGAATCTTTTGACTGAATATGCTGATAGAATAAAAGAATATGGTAAGGTAGTTCAATAGAAGTGACCTCATTTTGATATTTTTGATTTGATTGCTGTTGACTTAGCTGAATTAAAGCAGTATCTAAGTTTAAAGTAAGCTACAATCATTTTAAGCGATTTTGAGCAAGTCAAGGATATTTTTTCTGAAGACGGAGTAAGTAGTGAGCTAGTGTAAATTTACACACATCTATTTGTCTTTTTAAACGGATTTATATAATAAAAAAATATGGAGGATATTCTATGATACAAGTAACTGATTTTATTAATAAAGTAGATATTAAAGATAGTGATAATGTCAATTGTGAATTTGAAGTACGTAAAAAGGCAATGGATTTTTATAAGAAGTATCCTTTTTATGAGGAAGATGATTGGGAGATTATTAAGTTTCAAAACTCAGTTGATAAATATAATAAATTAAAGAATGATAAAGAGATTGAAGCATACAAAGAAAAATCAGAATCAGGATATAAGGGAGCTCATTTGCTTGTCAATAAACCGAAAGGTATAGCACTTACGGGTGACATCCTTACTTCAATCACTGTTCCGTATAAAAAAATTACCAATGTTGAACCTAGCTTGAAAGGTGGTAAAGAAATAAAAGGTGGGATATTAAAAGGTGATTTAGAAATACCACATGATTTGCAACCTTATTTTAAAGCTTTTGCTATTGTTTACTATTGGTGTGGAAATATGATGCCTACAGTTGGGAATTTTAGACCAGGACGATATGGAGGAGATAACTGGCTTTATAAAATGGATATAATAATGGATTATCATAAAGCTGGTTCAAATCAAAACTGGAGAGATTGGATTAAAGAAAGCTGGGGAGGAGATTTAAACAAATTCATCACTGATTACTATTTTGAAGATTGTTTTGACAAGTATAGTTTAATCAGAAAGAATATTGTTTCATCTCCTAATGGGGTTAACATTAATTCATTAAAACCAAGTAATCTAGATATCCTTAAAGAAAATGAACATAAATTAGCTAAAGAATTTTTAATCAATCATGTAAAAGTGATTATTCAAAGAAGCTACCGAATCGATAATGAATTTCATGGGGATTGGAAGAAAGAAGAGGAGGACGAGGTAAAAGAAATTTTTAAAGAAATATTCGCAAAAGCTGGATTTAATGGTGGACAGATTAATAAAATGGTCTCTTTATTTTAGATAATTAATTGACAATATTTAGAAGCTAGTCGTCTGATATAATC
>NZ_RJNR01000025.1:0-16263 GCF_003942685.1 Streptococcus mitis
CTAAAAAACATATCTATTTCAAAAATATTAATATTAGCATTTAAATAAGTATAGAGCATTTCATTAGTCTCTTTATCTCGTAAATCCGACAACCCATTTTGAGTGTATAATAAAATGAACTTTCTAAAATAGTAATAGTCCTCTTCAATTAACAATATTGAGCGTTGGAGTTTTTCATCTTCAAATGCTTCTTTTAAATTATCAACTTCTACTAAAATAAACAGAGAGGTATTTTTCTTAATATTCTCGTGTTCTGATTTCAAAGATAGTCTCTCAAACTCTTTTATTACTTGTGAAGTCTTATCATCATCAAAAAAATTATGTAGCTCATTAGAACTATATTGACTAACAATAAAATACTCTGAGTTTTGTGAGTTAGTATAGAAATCAAATTCTGTATCCAACTGGTTAAAATGGTTATTTTGTAAAAATTTTATAACGATGTCTCTCATATTAGTCCTCCGGCACAGTCAAATTCTTTGCTTTTACTTTCTTAATACCAATGAATTCCATATTCGGTTTAAAAATATTATGTTGCACTCCTGTATTCCATTCATCTTTATATCTATTATCTGACATACTATCAAATTCATCTATTCTTACTCCAAACGGAATACCATCTATATCCCTATTAATAAGAAAATCATGATTAAAAGTGGCTTTTAAAAATTCTGAATTATCAATAATATTTTTAATTACCCTTGCAATACGACCAGGGGATTCTTCAATATCAATTAAGGAGAATCTATAACTTTTTTCAACTTCATCTAAGAAACTATAATGTTTAAACGAGAATTTTCTAACATCTTTTATCAACGAATAGAATATTTTTTCTAAGAGAGTAATATTAAATATTTCTGCAAAATCCTCATCCGACTTTTCATGAGGTAAAACCATTCTTACAAACTCATAAAAATCTTCTTTAGACATAGACAATAATTGATTGATTATATTGTCCATCAGTTTAAAATCATCCTCAGAAATATCGCCTACAGAATCTCGATGATATTTTTCCCAACTATAAGTCAAAGTATTCTTCATTTTATATACTTCATCTTTAGGCATTTCTTCTTCAAGAATAGCAATTATCTCTCCAAAGGATATTTCTGGAAAACCAGATTCACTGTGTGCTTTTCCGATACTATGATCCAATAACGATCCAATATATCTATGATATACTTGTTCAAGATGAGAACTATTCTCTTCTAAAGGATTTTTTTCTATCTTTAAAATTTCTTTAATTTCAGCTTTACAATAATCTCTAATTGTATCATTTTTATCATCCTGAGAAAGTGGACAATGATAAAGATCGTTTTCTTTATTGTATGGATATAGTTGAATACATGAATTATTATCAGTATATTTTTTTCTGCGACCGTCTTTCTTTAAATATTCATACCGAGATAAATTGAAATCTGTTATTGCTACAATAACGTGTAAGTATCTTGAATCAGGACTAACTTCTACAGCTAGTATGTGTCCTTGCCCATCAAATTGATGGATTTGAAATCCTTCCTCATCAATTATTTCTTTCCAAATCTTTTGATTACTTCTCTTATCCTCAACCTCACAATATTTTCTTGTTTGTATCTTAAAAAGAGTTGAATATTGTTCCCTTGATGTACCATCTATGTATGCCTTTACTTGATGCCTAGATATAACTTTGTCGTTGTTATCAACAATATCAAAATCTTCATCATTTTCATATCTAATCACATAATTCTCGTAATTAGGCACCTTATCATCAATACATTTTTTCAATTGTCTTAACGCTACTAAAAATCCTACTTTCCCTTGATGGATATATCCACTCCAGCTAGGAGTAGCGTTTCTATTCTGTTCAACACTAGAGCTAGACAATTTTAACCTCCTGTTATTCTTTAAAAATTGATAAAATTTAACTCATATATTAAAAGTTCATGCTTACTTGTAACTTTTTAACTTCTTTTCCCCCACCTTCAACATCTCTTTCTCTACCTGACTCCACTCCCCAAACAGTAATTCTTGAAGAATATCTGCTGCTGGAGCTGTATTTTCTTTTGAATCATATACACAACTTCTATCTCGTTGATAAATTTGAATTCTTTCAAAGATAGCTAGTTCTTCTAATTGTCGTGTATTATCAACTAGATGATTTACAATGAAATCATGATGTTCTTTTGGAGTTGCGCGTGCTTGATTTGGATTGATAGCGTACAGTTCTTCGTATCGGATAAGGGTGCTCAGATAGGACAGCTTAGGCTTTGTCGCAATCAAGGCTAATTGTACTTCATATCCCTTATTTTTCAAGAGTTGTGCTGTTTTCTTTGGAACATCAATCGTTCGTAAAGTTCCCTCTATCAAAAGATTGTATCCCAAATGACTCAATTCTGTTACTAAAGACTCTACCATTTTACCCGCAAAATCTTTGGTGTATTCAACACTATCTTTGCCATATTCTTGCTGCAGTTTTAAATAGTGTGGATGCTGAGAGCGAAAACTATCTCCATCAATAATAACAATATTGCCTTGAAATTCTTTCTGTTTAATACGATGAATTGTAGTCTTACCGGCACCACTTTGCCCTCCAAGCAAAATCGCTATAGGTTGCTTACTGGACTTTTTTCCTCTTGTCAGTGAGCGAATGTTCCGCTCTAAAGCATGTTTGAATTCACTATCGGTATAATCTTGGATTTCCATTAGGCTACCATCCGTTTTTCAGATATCTCTAACATACGTTCAATTCCATCCAAATAGCCGCTATACCTCTCTATTTCATCAAAATTTTCTACTAAATAGATATTCGTATGAATCAAGTCAGATAGATCATCACTCATTAAAATCCAAGGATTAGATTCATCATCAATGCTAATCCCCTGACTATCTTGATAACGATAGAGTCGTGATAATAGATTAGCACCTCTTTCTTTCACAATTTCAATTTTTAAAGTCAAGTCATAATCTTCAACAGGATTGAGCATTTTATCTTCTCCTACAATATCGACATAAGATACATTAAACTTCTGACAAATGATGTCTATTAATTCGGTAGAGACTGAACTCGTTCCATTTTCATAACGACTCAGACTATTTCGTGAAATACCTACAATCCGTGCAAATTCGGGTTGTGTTAAGTCATGTGTTTTACGTAAGGATTTTATGTTCTTTCCAATCATGGCAAACTCCTTTATTTTTATAATTCAATTATAGCATAAAAAAGCATAACGCACCAAAATTGGTGCGTTATTTCTTGTTTTTCTAGCCTAAACTTTACTTCTAAAAAAGCCACCTTAAAGAATAATTCCTTTTTCGGTGGCTTTTCAAAATACTATACATTAAAATACTCTTGTTTCATTTTTGTAAGCAGATTGTTAGCAACCGAAGTTACACCAACATGCATCAGTTCAGGATCAGAATAATCTAGATTACGAGCATAGCCTTCTGCAACAGTCTGAGCAATACGCTCATCCAATTTATAATTAGAGGCTTTTAACAGTGCTTGAAATAATTCTGAACTATATAGTTTAATATTATTTTCCAATGATACTACTGCCATTTTTGTAACTCCTCTCCTGTTTTTGATTGATAAATCTTCTCTATTTTAAAAGATTGGTTGTGAGTGGATAATTGTTTAAAAGAATAGGGTTTTCTAAACTTTTTTTGAAAAGTTTGTGTTTGTATTTTGGCTTGGTTTTCGAATCAAAAAGAGAGAATCAAGTTGATTCCCTCTCTATGTTAGTTTTTACTTATTTTCCCTATAGGAAAGCTAGGATCTATTAAAAAATTCTTTTTTCTGTGAACTTCCCCATCTTTCGATAAATAGAATTCCCACTAACAAAAGGATAATCAGGCAAGGAAGTAAGACCATCCCCATGCTCCAATTCAGATTGACATTATCAATTTGCTTAGGTAATCTTCCAGATAAAATCTCCACTGAACGCAAGTAAGTAAAGGGAATCAGATGTGCAATTCTTTGAAGAGGCTGAATTGTTTGAATGCCAAACAATAAGCCAACAATTCCAATGAGTGAAAGAAAGAGGACAGGCATTTTTTGCTTGAAAAAGTAAGCAATCAAATACACAACTTCCACAATGATGATAAAAGCTAAGAAAGCTAGTAACAAGCTAGGAAATAACACATCTTGTATTTTCCCAATAGTTACTTCTTGATTTGTTAAGCTATATATCGGGTAGGGATAATCTAACTGCCCAAAACCACTTATCAGACTTCCCACTAGAAAAGAAAATCCACTGATTCCGATAAACAGCACAGTTACATAGCCCACTCCAACTCCAAGAGAGGACATGGCAAATGCCACTTTTGAAAAAGGATATAACTGAGCTGTGTCCAGATGATTTTGATATCTTTCTGCAAATAGTTGCGTTAGCATAAAAATAATAGCAATCACAAACAAGGTTGGGATGATAGCCTTTAAAATCCAGACAATCTGATCAATCCCGTGAGTCGGATAATCTAAATTGTGCGCTTTTATGTTCAAGGGATATAGGGCTTGGTAAATCTTCCGTTCACGGTCAACCGCCATTTTTAAGTCAGAGCTAGAAGTTGGTTCCTTCGATACAATTTCATAACTCTTTTCTTCAGCTTGCCACTGCAAATAGTAGGCTTCTTTCCAGCGTCCTTCTTTTAACAAAGCTAGAATTTCTTTCTTTTGAGTCAAAAGATTTTTTTGCAAGTCTAAATTTTCTTTAACAAACTGGTATTCCTCCGAGCTGGTGTCAGACATTTGAGAGAGTTTCTCTTCATTTTTATTGATAGCTCTCTCATTTGCTACAAGATGAGTATCCAACCGACTCTCCAAGCTGACTGAGTTTGCAGTCCGACTATTGAAATAAAAGGTAACACCGAGTACAGATACAAATAAAGCTAAGATAATCCAGTTTAAGCGACTTTTGAAAACTTTTTTTAATAAAAATAGACCAACATCTTTCATAAACTAAACCTCTTCTATCTTTCCCTGATGAATGGTTACTATTCTATCGCAGACGTCAACCAACTCTTCCTTATAGTGGGAACTCAAAAGAACCAGCTGCTCTTGTCTATCAATTTGTGCCAGCCTATCAAAAAACTTCTGTCGATAATACTCATCTAAGCCATTTGTAATCTCATCCATAAGCCAGCATTTCGCATGACTGAGAAAATACATGGCAATCACCAAGCGTTGCTTCATCCCTAAGGAATACTTGCGAATGGGAAGACTGATATAGTCAGACATTTCCCAGTAGGCGATTTCATCCCTCAAGTTTAGATCTGACTTCCAGATATTTTTTATAAGGCGAAGATAGTCCATCCCACTTAAGTTTCCATCCAGCCATTCAACACTCTCATAATAAAAGAAAGAAGGAGGAGCTACAATATTTCCACTACTTATAGGAATTAAGTTGCTAATGGCGCGGAACAGGGTCGTCTTTCCAGAGCCATTGATAGCAAGAAGACCATAAATCCTACCCTTTTTAAAGGTGAAATCCGCATCTTGCAAGATGACTTGTCGCGTTTTTAGGGTAACATGAGTAAGCCTTAACATATCAAACTCTCCTTCTTCTGAACGTTTAACTATTAATATCCTCCAGTATAGTAGTTTATGACCTCATAACGATCGTAATTCCAGCCAGAATCAACTTTATACTCTGAATAGCTGTCATAACGAGACCATGACGGAATCCAAGCATATTGATGGTCGTGATAGTTGGTACTATATTCCCAAACCGTATTCCAATCATACCTGTAACTTTTAGTGACTGTCACAGCAGATACACTGGACTGAAAAAGACCAAGTGATAACAAACTAGCTAATAAAACAACTTTTGCTGATTTTTTCATGGTTTTCACCTCACTAATATATTTACTTTCGAAAGCGCTTTAATTATATCATTTTTTTCTCTGTTATGCAATAGTTTTTTTATTTGTTATGTAATAATTTTTTTGATCCGAAAAATCTTACACTAAACGCTAGCAACTGGAATTTACTCTAAGACGACTCTGTTTTAGAGCTATTTGTCGTGCACTTTTTTCTAAGTCTTTTCGCTTTTGAACCCTTATATATCAAGAAAAAGAAAACTAGTGGAAGTTAGTCTAAGACGAATTTCCACTGATTTCACGCGTTTTTCTCATACTAAAAGCTATGTTGTGGGAAACTGGAAGTTAGTTTTAGAAGTTACCGGTTTTCTAAACTCATCAAGCATTTCTTCTTTTGTAATTTCATTCTGACGAAAATGAGCTAAAACTTGGGGTGGATTGTCATCAGTCTGAACACCATAGATAAAATCAAAATGATGTTGTAATTCATCTGGATTCTCCCGATTTTGAATTACAAATTCCGCAAAATCTAAATCTGACTCTGACTTTTNATATTTTGAAAAATAGTGACAATGATAGTCAGTGCTCTTAAAAATTTCTATAAAATTTGAAATACGAAATTCTACTATAATACCTACTTCTTCTTCAGAGTCAAAAATATTATTATTAGAGGTGCTTCGATTTAATACTTCAACTTGCTTGTTAATAAATTTTCTAGCTTGTTCAAAGTCAGGTGTGATATAGAAACCAGGTCCAAAGTCTAGCTCACTTCCTAAATTAAATTTAACATCGATTCCCTTTTTCAAGGATTCTAAATGTCTCAATAATGTAGCATGAAACCACTGCGTCTGACCTAGTTGCTTTTCCTGCTTGGTAGTCAACTCCAAAACATTTACTTCCTTCCGTCTTTCCTAAATCTCTCTAAATTCTTTTCCAATTGTTCCTTATGAAGTTGGTTCTTAGCTTCCTTTAATGTGTCGTCCAAAGTTTCTTCTCTATAAGTTGCTTCTGTTTTTAGTTGTTCTGATCCTTGATCTGGAGTGAAAATGATATCTAGCAGTCGGTCTATTTTTTCAAGATCCTGGACAGACATATCAGATAGTCGATGAATTAGTTTCTTAAATACATCACTATTGTCTTGTTTTTTCTTAAAAAATTTTGTAAACATCTATAACCTCTCAAAAAAAAGCAGCCTCTTAAGACTGCTTAGTGTAATTCGGAAATCGCATCATAAATGGACTGCAATTTCTTATTGTCTTTATTCCTTGTGTCAATCAACGTATGTAGCTCTTCAATTTTCTTTTGACTACTTTGAATATCGCTATTGTTATCCGCAATCAGCCGTTTAAGATGTTGCTGATAACTTGTAGTGATATCTGTCTCTTTTCCTGTTCTAACCTCTGTAACTTTGGGTTTAGAACTAGAATTTGATTCCGTCACAGGTGCTTGTTTACGCTTTTGAAAAGCTGCTTCATAATTTACATCATTACCTCCTTGATGATTTCCAAATAAGGCAGCAATTTTATCTGGATCTTCTTGATTTTCTGATTTACTTTCTAATGGTTGATTAAAATTCCAATCTTTTGTCATTCACTCATTTCATCCTTTCTAAATTCAGAATCATCGAATTGTCTTTCTCTACCGAAGGCATGGTCAAGAGCTTCTTCAAAACTCATGTGACTTATGCTTTGACGTCTTTTGAACGTCGCAAACATCGCTGTCTCCAGTTGCTCTTTGTAAGCAGCTAGTTTTTCTGTTTCTCTTGCTACCTTGCTTTCTTGCCTAGTGACCTTTTCTTCTAAGCGTTCGATTATGGTCATATACGATCCTCCTTCATTCTAATATTAGCTAAAACATCTTGATTTTGTTATCACAATTCTAAACATTGAGAGGTTTGTCTTACTGGTGGATTTCCAAATGTCTCTTTTGAATTCTCAATCATAGATTGAAAATCTGATTTCTTTTCTCTAAGAATATCATTCCAGTCTATTTTTTCTTTCCCAAATTCATTATCAGGTAAATCCAGTAAAACAGGCAATCCTGATTGAGATAACTTATCAGAAAAATCTTTACCTGCATCATCACAATCTACCGCAAGTGTCAATAAATCAGGATGATTATTGAAATAGGTAGTGGTATCACGAATTGTATTGATCAAAGGCAATAACTTTGAAGGTGTTACTGTATCTAAGAATTCCAACTTCTGATTTTCTTCAGCTATCAGTCGTAAAGTTTGATAAGCTACAACAGACCTTTTTAATCCCTCCATAGATACCAAGCGAACATCTGATAGACTTTGTTGATGAAGTTCGTAATAGCTTATCAAGTCGACGAACGATTCACAAAAGACCAGTCTTTTTGGTTTACCAATGTCAAAGGATATTCCAACATGTCCATGGCTTCCTTTTAGAATCGTTTTTAACCTCTCTCTAGAAAGAGCGGGATTCTTATAAATCCCTTGTAAGCTTGCTGCCTGCAGTTTGTGTCGATGATCAAAGCTTTTAAAAACAATAACAGGTTCAACAGTTTCATTTGTTTTCCAACTGGCTTGTGACATCAAACCTTGTTGAATCATCTTTTGTATGATTTCTTCTGAAATTCCTCTACATTCTGTTAAATAATATCTGGCCAGACTACAGTTAGAATCTTCTATTCTCTTTAAAGGATAATAAAATGGTCTCTCTCTTTTTTCTTGAACAGCTTCTTTTTGAAAAGGTTCTTCAGAAAGAAATGCTAGAGTTTCTTTAAAGGAAATTCCCTTAACAAGTTGAACAAAATCAATGACATCACCTTGAATATCTCTTGAAAACCATTTAAAAGTATTGGTATTCGAAAAAATCCGGAATGAATCGTGTTCAGGATGTTCATAGACACTGCTAGAAACTTGTTTAAAGGAGATACCTAATCGATTGGCTACATCAAGAATTGAAATTTGCTTACATTTTTCTATTTCCATGCAATATCATCATTTTGTCGTAGTATTTGGCAATGATGGAACTGATGATGATTCTTCTAAGGTTTTGGGAGTTGCCTTATCTAAATCATCTAATCCAGATTTCCAAACCTGCACTTGATTGACTAATAACTTACCAGGTAGTTTAGAATAGGACAATTTAACCGTTCTGGTTTCTGTCTGATTTGTCTTTGATTGGTTGGCATTCTTTAAATCAGATACATAGGTTACATTATAAGAGACCATGGCAATGGCTTGATTCGTAGTCTGATTGACAAAGATATCAGCTTTTTCAAAATGATAATCCAAAATATAGTCCTTATATACTTGGTTCATAGCATCGTTTTGACTTGTCAATTCTTGAGAATAAGCCGATTCAGTCATATAAGGTTGAATACGTGTATTATTTTCTCCGAGCTTTTCTTTCGTATAGTACTGCGTCAAAAATTCTTTTACAGTATCAGATGACAAAATACTTGCCTTATCTTCTGCTTGTTTGTCCTCTACAAGTTTAGCTGCAGCCAATTCAATCTCTTTGCGACTTTGTTTGGCAGTAGAATGTTGCCCAGCAGTATATCCCATCATGAGAATAAAGCTAGTTGCGGCTACTGCTCCAACACTAATTAAGGCTTTAGTTTTGACTTTATTTAACATCTTAGACCTTCTTTCTATAAAAACTAGGTCAAGAATACCAGATATGACTTGGAGCTTTTATCACAAGAAAAAGTCTCTGAAGAGTCCAATATAATTAAGTTAAGAAATTCAAATACGATTCTGTATTTGGGTTTCTTTTTTATGTGATAAACTAGAGTTACGGAGGTATTTGCCATGATAAAACAAATAACAGCCCACGTGAATAAGAGTATTCAGAGTATCCTTGGTCAAAAAGTTGAGTATGTCAAACAAGATGAACAGGCCTTTACTCGTAAAAGAAGGTTATCACTAGAAACCATGATTCGTACCATTCTGGGAATGGGAGGGAAATCACTGTCAAAAGAATTACTAGATGCCAAACTGACAGTTTCAAATTCAGCCTTTATTCAAAGACGCTATCAAATAAAACCTGAGGCTTTCTATGCCCTATTTAAAAAATTTACAGCACCTATTCCATTCAACACTGATTTCCCAATATTCGCTGCAGATGGGAGTGATATCTGTATTCCTCGAAATCCCATGGATACAGAAACCTCTGTCTAAACCCAAACGGATGTTAAATCCTATAATCTCATACAAATAAATGCCCTATCCGACTTGACGAGTGGAGTGTATAGAGATGTTTCTATTCAAGACAAACATACTCAACATGAGCGCTTAGCTCTGATTCAGATGATGGAGGCTTCTCCATTTCGAGAAAGCTCTTGTTATCATGGTGAGTTAATCGCTCCAATGACTTACGAAGAAACGATGAGCAGCGACTTTTTTGAAGCTTGGTTTCAGAAGTTTCTCTTACCAACATTAAATGTACCATCAGTTATTATTATGGATAATGCAAGATTCCATAGAATGGGGAAGCTAGAACTTTTGTGTGAAGAGTTTGGGCATAAACTTTTACCTCTTCCTCCCTACTCACCTGAGTACAATCCTATTGAGAAAACATGGGCTCATATCAAAAAGCACCTCAAAAAGGTATTACCAAATTGCAATACCTTTTACGAGGCTCTTTTGTCTTGTTCTTGTTTCAATTGACTATAATACTCAATGAAAATCAAAGAGCAAACTAGAAAGCTAGCCGCAGGTTGCTCAAAGCACCGCTTTGAGGTTGTAGATAAGACTGACGAAGTCAGTCACATATATAATCCAAGCTGAAGCTGACACGGTTTGAAGAGATTTTCGAAGAGTATAAAAGAAAGAAGCTGACAAAGGAGACAGGTATGGAACAAACATTTTTTATCATTAAACCAGACGGTGTAAAAAGAGGACTAGTGGGTGAAGTGTTGAAACGCATCGAACAACGTGGATTTACAATCGAAAAATTGGAGTTGCGTTCACAGATTTCAGAAGAGCTGATTGACCAGCACTATCAGGACTTAGTTGACCAGAGTTTTTACCCACTGATTTGTGAATTTATGACTTCAGGCCCGGTTCTTGTGGGTGTCATTTCTGGTCCTAAAGTAATCGAAACTTGGCGGACCATGATGGGTGCAACTCGTCCAGAAGAAGCTTTACCAGGGACTATTCGAGGTGATTTTGCAAAAGCGGCTGGAGAAAATGAGGTTATTCAAAATGTTGTTGTACATGGTTCAGATTCAGAAGAGTCAGCTAAGCGAGAAATTGCTCTTTGGTTTTAAGAGTGAATTGGCTCAATCAATTGGTTAAAAAACTCATTTGAATAGAAAGTATAGTCAATTAGTTTAAGATATGACGCATGATATCAAACTTTTTAGTTTTTGATATGGTGCGTTTTTTGATTAAGTGACTATTAGTTCGTATCGCTCCGTTAGGTGCAAGACAAAAAACACCCGCTATGCGGGTGCGCGTCGAAGGTTATACCAAAAAACTCCAAACGCGATACAATAAAGGTGTTCAAGCCAATTGTAAAGCGAAAGGTGAAAAATATGGCACAAAAGGTTCTTTTGTCCTGTTCTTGTTTCAATCAACTATAATATTTCAGTAACTCATCGTGCAATTAAAAACAAGGATTTTTATTTCAGACGATCCATCGTGAACACTTCATCAGCCATCTCCCAAATTGCCGGATTATGTGTTGCGATAATGATTAGCCTATTATCATCTCGAAGAGATAGCAAAATCTCCATAATCAACTGAGAGGTTGCTGGGTCTATTGAAGCTGTTGGCTCATCTGCCAGAATAAAGGGTGGATTCTTTAAGATAATTTTTGCCAAGGCAACCCGTTGCGATTCTCCGCCCGATAACTCAAAGATGCGCTTATCTAGGTCAAGATAAGCCAGGCCGACCTGTTCTAAAGCCTGCTTCTGCCTCAACCGCTGTTCCGACCGACTCAACTTTTGACCAATGAGACCTAGCTTAAGGTTTTCTTCAATACTTTGGTTTTCAATTAAGCCAAAGTTCTGGAAGAGGTAGCCCAATTCGTGACGGAAAAAATCACTCGATTTATAATTGGACAAGTCTTTACCTCGGTAAAAAATCGTCCCATCATAAGATTCTAATTTCCCAATCATGTTCATCAAGGTTGTTTTTCCGCTACCACTTGAACCAATTAAGGCATAGACTTTTCCAGCCTCAAATGTCATTGAAAGATTCGAAAATAACTCTCGTTCTCCAAAAGATTTACTCACCTGTTTAAGTTCAATCATATTAACCTCCCTTCAAAACAAGCATGGACATCTTGTTTTCTTTCTGCATTTGGACATGTAACTGTAAAAGAGATAGACCAGTAAAGAGTAACGAGACTAAGAAAGCAACTACTATCTCTACCATAAGAAATACACTCGCAACAAATCCCAGTAAAAACACACCCAGTTGAGCAAAGAGATAAGTGCGATGGATTTCTAAGAACCTGAGACCTGCAATGCGTTTGATAAAAATGGCACGTCTAAATTCTTCAAAGTAGAGCCTATTCATAGTGTTAAACAACAAGATTGAAGTTGTAATCCCAAGCACAGCTCCTGCTAGCATTACCCAACGTTCCCTCTGGATATTATCCGATAATGTGATGTAGTTGTGGTAACCTGTTTGCATTTCTGAGACCCAATTTTCAATGCCTTGTCTCTGGATAAGCTCCTGGGCATCAGACAATTGATTAAAGAGAACGTAATTCTGTACTGCGTCTACCCAAAAGAAAATGGACTGTGGACCAGTTGATTGGGGTGTTATAACAATGATGATTGGATCTTTCAAAAACTGCTGGTAAGAAATAGGGGTCGTATTATACACAAAACGATCCTGACCTGATTCCAAATAACCTACCGTAGCAGTCATTTGCTGTCGTTCATCTTTACTAGACATGCGACTGGTTAAGTCGTCTTCAAAAACAGATTTATAATGTTCTTCCTCTGAACGGAGGTGTTCAGGCAGCAATAAGACAAACTCCCCTACATCAAGGTGATTCATCTTTTGCTCAATAGTTGTATCTACAGGAATGTTTTGACGCTCCAAGTATTGCGGTGTGACGATAAGGACATTGCCATTCGGGTTGTAATCGTGCCATTCTGTAGAGGTTATAAAGTTTTTGGAGGAAGCCATGCCATTTTGCAAAGAACGGTCAATTAACTGGTGTCTAGATAAGAAAGCCTTTTTTTCTGAAACAGCCAGATCCATCAATTGATACCAAGTTCTGAGTTTCCTTTGAGCTTGTTCATCAGAACCAGGACTCGT
Organism: Streptococcus mitis; assembly: GCF_003942685.1. Taxonomy (GTDB): domain Bacteria; phylum Bacillota; class Bacilli; order Lactobacillales; family Streptococcaceae; genus Streptococcus; species Streptococcus mitis_CD. The sequence goes on from NZ_RJNR01000025.1 coordinate 13,043, forward strand.
TCCTTCACGGCTGAATGATAGGGTAATCAGTTGCCTTTCCTGGCTCCAAGCCTCTTGTCCAATCCGATGCTGTTGCCAGGCTTGGGAATACTTTAAGCTACTCCCTATTCCCAGCGTTACAATAATAATCGCTAATAGTTGACCGATTAAAATCAAACTAATGATTCCTCTGACAGGCACTTGCCCTTTTATAATCTGCATCAGGTGTATCTTTTTTATCCCAACTGCGAAGAGTTGAGCGAAAAACAGGGAGATCAACAACAAGATGAGATTATAACTGAGCAAGCCTTCTCCTATGGTCATTAGGGATTGCGTTGGAAGCGACAGAATTTTTTGCATAAGAATGGCGAGCACGCCAGCTAAACTGAAACCAACAGCTATCCCTTTCAAATCCTCACCAACTGGTCTAAGGAAAATGGACCACCGTTTCTCTCCTGAAATGAGGCGAATGCCCGACGACCGTAATTGGCTAATTTGACTAATTAAAGTCAGTGCTCCAAAGGTTAAGATGAAAATCAATAAACCGATTAACTGAAATCCGTTACTAAAGATAGCCATTAACGTAGATAGTTTAGATGGAATTATCAGGTGCATGTTAGTCAAGCCAAGTTGACTTAGCTCCTCTCTTAGCAAGTGAATATCTAGGTTTCCATCGAATACAAAATAGTTTGTTTCAACACTACTACTTTGAGCATCTTCTAGATTTTTTTCCTGTAGCCCATCAGGCAACTTTCCGTTCCCAAAGGTCGTATAAGAAAACACTGGAGTACCTTCTGAGTTAGGATCCTGGTGTTGAATCGCAATAAAGCTATCCGTTTCTTCTGCTAGTTTTTCCAAGCGTGTAGCAACATGCTGAAAAGTTGTTTCAGGGGAAGAATCACGTACAACAACGTTGGGGTAATAATGGGAAACATATGTATCAGTCCAAATGGTAAATACCCAAACAAAGAACAAACTAGCAAGCAGGTTGGATATGAGTATAAATAATTTTTTCATAGTGCATTCCTTATTCTAAAATAGAGGGCAGAAATACCCCTGCCCTCTATAAACTAACAAGCTTACTAAACTATTGATAAAAGAATCTTCTTCAATTATTCTTGCAATCCCGCATCAAATGTAACTTGCTCCCCAAAATTTGTATTAACAAACGCATAGGCCGCACTATGTGCTCCTGCATAAGCTGTTTTTTGATTGTCACGTCCATTACTTCCAACATAGGCCCAGTGATCCTCTGAACCATGATAATAATTCGAAAATGCTCCCCAATTATTTGGATCATGATAGCCTCCATAGGTCCACTCGCCACCATGGAGAGAAACTGCCAAAACAGGAAGAGCCAAACTACATGCCAAAACGGCAAGGGATGATGCAACTACTTTTCTAAATTTTAACATATTATTACTCCTCTGAATGAAATATTATGAAAATGAGCGAAATGCAACTACATATTTTAATTAGAAATCTCAGTCTGAATTATAGTATCCTATTTTTTCCTCCTTTCTAACTGCACGTTCCTTTCTACAGGCAGAGACCTAATTTTATAAACCAATCTTAAATACTTTAGATTTTGTAACTCATAATTTTCAACAGTTGGTTAGCTATGAAAGCATTTTATTAAACATCTCCATTCTTATATCTATCTGGTATTGTTACAAGCTCTCATAAGAATACCTTTCTCTAAATAGTTGAATTTTAAAGTAATACGAAATCAATCTACCTTCCCAACATCAAGACCATTGGAATTCTTTTGTAATTGCACTCGAATCTCCAATCGTTTATTCTTCTGAACAAACTGTTGGTAAGGAATTGTGTTACTAAACGTAAAAACACCTAGTAATACTAATATAGCTAATTTTTGAATTCCACGATTTTTCTTTATTCGTGAAACCCCTTTCTGTTTCCTTGTTTTTATTTTAACATATGTATATTATTCAGTCAAGTATTTTTATTATATTTTGAACTTTTTTTATTATTTCTATTTGTAATTTTATCGAGCAAATATTTGCCGTCTTTAACTAAATGATATATAATTGACAAATATAAATTAGGAAGGTTTTTTGTTTTTATGACTACATTAGCTGAAAAATTCAGATTGAAAAGAAAAGAGTTGAGACTCTCCCAACAAACTCTTGCAGAAGGAATTTGTGAACAAGAATATGAGGTAAACTACTTTCATTTAATGGAGTTATATCAGACAAAAAATTTTGAGCATCAAGAGTTTTTATTTGGCTACATCAGAGTTCGTTACAACTACGCTCACTACCTAGTATCAAAGGAAAAATATAACGAAGCCATCCAAGAAGCTCTTGAGACGATTGAACTCTGTAAACAAAGACAGACAAGCTACCAACTGGCTCCCCTACTTATTCTTGTAGGAAATGCTGGAGCCAAATTTCTAGATAAAGAACAAGTCAAAAATTATTATATAGAAGCAAGAGAGTTATGTAAGATTTATAACAATCCTTTAATGTTGATGAAGATAGAAAACTATTTGAAGGAATTAGATATTGTTTAGTTAATCTTGACATTATAGTTTTTCTGAAACGTTAAATAACCTGTAAGGCTGATAGTGAGATTAATACTATCAGTCACATAAATAAAAAACCTTATCCGAATTTAGATTCAGATAAAGTCTTTTAACCGGATAACAAGTTTACATATTTTCCTTATTTTTGGACTTTATGAAATGCCAACTGAAGCCTAGAAACAACATTAGATTGATGAAAAGGTAAACAGCCGTAAAACTAGTTAAACCATGTTGTCTGATATCATCAAAATATAAACTAGGTTCAGTAAAGAACAGATAAATTCCATAGCCCTCCACGAAAATAAGAAAACTGATAAAACCAATAAGGAAAAGTCCACTAGCAATAAGAAAGAGTCTCCATAAAAGAATGAGAATTCCTCCTACTGCTAAAAAAATTACTGGGATAAGGAGTAAATCATTCATGACTTTCTCCTTTCTAGTCAATCAATTGACGATAATGGGTGGCAAGAGAGGAATCAAACTCTTCTAATTTTTGAACTAAGTCCAAATACTCCTCTTTCTCATGTTCTTCAAAGTCCACACCTCGATGATTCTGAAGCGCGATTTCCAATTGACTAGTGAGTTCTCGTTTGGAAAAGCTGTAATCCCCCGTCACTTCCTCATAATGTTCCTTTAGTTCCTTGTAGGCTTGGTATTCTTCAGGTGTTTGAAATCCCTGTACCAAAGCCTCTTC
>NZ_RJNR01000026.1:0-14563 GCF_003942685.1 Streptococcus mitis
GATTAATTGTTCTCTATAATAAGATGCATCAACTATATTATTTCTTTCTACACTGAGGCTGAAAGCATTAAATAACATGCTAGTAATTAATCTTCTATGAGTCGGTAAATGTTTGTAAAAATCAGTTCTCCTTGCCATTTCCTTCGTCAATATCATAATGCTAGATTGGCTAAAAATTTCCATTGTGGAGGAAAATAGCTCTAATTCAAATTCACCCCAGGTATCTACGCTAAATAAATAGTCTGATATAAAATCAATTTCTTCAGTAGGAACAATATTATCTTTCTCAATTTCTTGGAGTTTTAACTTAATTAAAATTATTGTTAATTTCTTACTTAATTTCTCCTCTTCTTTTTCTGTGAAATTAATGAGAAGTCGTCTCAAAGCTGGACTGTTATTCTTATAAAAATAATTATTGATCTTATCAATCACCTCAAAATTACTCATCTTATGAAAACCACGCCCTAAATACATAAACTCTTCCAAAGATACGTCCAGTGTCTTTAAAACTGAAAGTAATTTATTGAGAGTAATATCTGTATATCCATTTTCAAAGCGAGATAACTGAGAGGTAGAAATCTTGTCATTAGCAACATTGGAAAGAGAGAGACCTTTAGCTTCTCGAATTTTTTTTAAGATTTGTCCTAAATTTTTCATTGTTTCTACTCCTTATTGCAAATTAGGGATGATTTCATAATCGCCTCTTACCTGTACAGGTAAGGTTCAATCTCCACTATAATGATAATATCCATAATCAATAACAATATTGATGTAAAATTTAAAAGTTTTTTCATACTGAACTTCCCTTTATTTTTTTATTTATTGTATAATAAATAAAAAATCCTTGTAATTTTGTTGGGAATATGGGAAAAATGAAATCAAAACTTGGTATAACACTCAGAAAAATTCGAAAAGGAAAGAAAATAAGTTTAAGTTCAATTGCTGATAGTAATTTATCTAAATCTCAAATCTCTAGATTTGAACGTGGAGAATCAGAAATCTCTTGTATTAGATTAATCAATATTTTAGATAAATTACATATAACTTTGGATGAATTTATTATTCTTCATGACAATAATTCTACTAGAACTGGATCATTCGCTAACTTGGTGCAATATATTCGAAAACACTACTCCTCAAAAAATTTTGCTAGTATTATTGAATTACTATCAAACTCTTCAAGTTTTAACTTGGGTCCTTATGAAAAGACAATGGTAAAATCGATTCTTTATACCACAAATAAAAATTTTCTCCCCTCGGACGAGGAATTATTACAGCTTACAGATTATCTTTTTAAAGTTGAAAACTGGGGTTACTATGAAATTATCTTATTAGGTAACTGTGTAAGAACAATTAATTATAACTCCTTTTTCCTATTAACTATAGAAATGTTAAAAAATTATCTCTATTCAACTTTGAACAAGACAAATAAACGGCTTGTTACACAATTAGCAATCAATTGCCTAATTGTTAGTATTGATAATGAAGAATTTCAAAATTGTAGTTTTCTAATCAAAGAAGTAAAAAAATTACTAAACAATGAATTGAACTATTATGAACAAACCGTCTTCTTATATACGTGTGGGTATTTTGAATTTAAGCGTAATCCTGCGAACGGAATCGAAAAGATGAAACAAGCACTTCAGGTATTTGAAATTCTAGGAGAACATAATATAAAAGCACAGTACCAAGAGCACTATGACAAATATATTAATCAATAACACAAGGATAGTTAATCTTTAACCACCATAGGATTAGTTCTTGTTATTCCAATAGTATTTCTGTACTAAATTTTTTATCAAAATCCTTATCATTCAGTACTTTTACAAACATTTCTAGATTTTTTACTAATTCCTCATACTCATAAAGATAATGATCCAACTCCTCTTGAAACACTCTTATTTCTTCGGTTACTTGTTCTACTGTAATTGATTCTGTCAAATTTAGTTTCGAAAAATCGTATCTTGCAAGCTTTCGACTGCTCATATCTTCACTATTCAAATTGATAAGCACTTCCGCCATCTTATTTAAGTTGGTGATTTTTTCATTGATTTGATTTAGTTTTATATCTATCTCTGCTATTTCTTTGACTAACTCGTCTTTAATGTCTTGGTATTTCTTATCTGCTTCAGTTAATTCAATGAAGAGGTTAATCTCAGTAATCTTTTCCTGTAGACTCTTAACTGTAGGACTTCTGTATGGTATTACTCGACTATCGTTGGTTAGCTGTCTTATCAAGGTTCGTCCTTTGATATACTGATTCTTATCCGAGTGTTCTTTGTTATAGACAAAGTATGAGGTTGTCTCACGAATATAAAACTTGTATTTTTGCTGATTCTCTTCTTCAATAATATCCAGTTGGTAATTGGGAATGAAAACAAAACCACTCTGCTTAATACCAAAAGACACCTTGATATAAATCCCCTCATCAACTAATTTCTCAATTTGGTGTGCTGCAAGCTCTACTTCAAATTCATGAACGGCATCTCTCTTTTCCTTAAATTCCTCAAAGGCTTCCTCAATCTCTTCAGTGGATACTTTATCCTTATCTCGTTCTTCTTGGAAAGCATGGTACTGTTCCTGTAAATTCTCTAATCCTTTTGAAGTACCTACTTCCTTATTTTTAAAATAATCTTGAAAAAATTTGACATCATATAATTTCTTATCACTTATTTTTTGATGACCCAAACTTATCTTTTGATTATCTTCTTCCAGGATAAAAGTTACATTTTTTTGTTTTAAGTCAATGGTTAGATTCAATTCTTTTGCTTTTGTTATTAAATCTTCTAAAGAATTGACACGGTTCAACAAAAATTCTAAACGACTTTCAATCTCTTGCTTAGCAAAATGCATTCTAAAAAATTCTTCATCATATAAATCTCGTTTGCTGAGTTGGCGTCCTCGAATTGGTTTTGTCATTGCTCGATCCGTCATCATGAATCGACTATGCTTCTGAATAAAATCAATATGAACGTGTAATTGCTCTGCTTTTTCCCAAAAATCCTCAAAGGAATTTGACTGCTGCATCAAAAAATAAAGACGTTGTTTCAATTCAAACTTATGACTAGATTCCCTATATTTTTTATAATCTCGATAGGAATAACGTTTCTCAATAATTTTTGCACCAGCCAATTTAGAAATACGGTCTGAAATCATACGGAGGTTTCGTTCCAAGGCATAGTTCCATATCAACTTTTTATCTGAATTGCGGTCAATAGCATTGATTAGGATGTGATTATGAACATGATCTTTGTCTGTGTGAGTTGCTACGATAAACTTAAAACGACCTCCTGTCAATTCCATCATGGTCTCATAACCTATACGATTAATTTCTTCAGGTGTCAGGTTATCTTCAGGAGAAAATGATTGAATGAGGTGATGAGCATGAATAGTTTGTTGGTGTTTTTCTTGTCGGTCGTTTCTGGATTCGTACAACTTGTCATTATTGCTGAAGTTGACATTGTACATCTCTACCATTTCTGCATGACTAGGGAAGTCCAAGTAATTACTCATACCAAAATCAGATACCAATTTCAAATTATCCGTTTTATCAGGGTTGAGAATATACTTAATTAAACGCCTACGATATTTTTTCCCGTGCGTCGCAAAGTGTTTAGTAACTACCATGAAACTCCTTCAGTCTTTTCACCTCCACTTGAAATTCTTTGTCCACTTCCTTAATTAACTCTCCGACTCCTTTACTCAATTCTTGTAATTGGTCCTGAGAAATCAGATGGCTTTGATTAATCGCACGCGCAATTTGATTGATGTTATTTCCAATCCGCCTCAATTCAAAAACTAACTGGTCATAAGTATCAGTGTTAATAGTGACAAATGACATATTGGGATTAAGCAAAACTTTTCTGGCATAGACTGAGAAATTTTGACAATTGCTCTTAGCAATCCGTTCATTCAATTGGTGTAATTCTGGACCAGTTAGAAATACTTTTTTGAGATTGGTACGATAGCGATAAACCATTACATCCTCCTAACCCATATATTTTTCACGGAACTCACGATTGAGTGGCTGCACTTGATTCACTTCTGAAATCAATTCTTGAACGCAAGTCAATAAGATTGAGACGTGCTCTTGAGTCACTTGATGATTTTCTCTTGCGACAACCAGAACTTCATACACATCTCGACTAATCTGTTCAAACTTTTGAGACTGCCAAAGGGAGAACCAACTTTCAAAAATTCTATCCTGATAATTCTTTTTCAATAAATTTTGACGAAGAAATTCTGAGAAACTATCCACTTTTTGTTCCCTCATCATTTCTTTTATCTGTTTTTCTTCTTGTCTCGTAATTCTAAATTGCTTTCGGATTGACTTAATTTCTTGTCCCATTCTGATATCCCTTCAACATTCTACTTGTCTGACAGTGTAAGTCTACCTCACATTGTCAGTACGCTTCCTAAAGACCTCACTTGCTTCTTGTTCGGTCTTTGCGAGCTCAGATATTGTGTCCACAATATCCCAAAAATCATATCGCCAGCTGACTAAAACCTTCCAGTTTTGACAGCTAACGATAAGATAACTTGGTGGCTCCGCCCCCAAACCCCCATAGAAAATCAAAAATTGATTTTCTATGAATGATATTAGGATAACAGGGAAGATTTGGAAAAGCTATCACAAATCAATTAGGGATTAATCTCTAGCCCCTCTTACACCACTGTGCATACCGTTTGGCACACAACGGGCCAACTAAGTTTTAACGAGAGCATTATACTCACTCATCTTCTCATTTTACAATTCGTTCTATCAATGCCGTCCCATATTTGTGATCAGCTCTCATCATTTACGTTTTCAGGTCACTGTCTTTTCATACCATGAATTAGGATTGACAAATTTAATTAGAGAGATATTCATTTAATTGTTCACCCTTCGCTCCATTTCCATTACATAAATCTCTTCACTACTATGGGTTCATATTACTTCTCATAATTCGTGGTACTACGTCCTAGATGCTCATGATAGCTCACGGAATCAGCCGTACATCTTTTCTAGTTTACTCTCGTAATATACGTATATAGGTTACGACACCTATTTGGATTTTAGAGTTCCTCATCCGCTATATATGACTTCAAGTCATGATTCTGTTTGTAGAGCCTTGATTTCGCTAATACCTTCCTCTCCCCATACCTCGCGATAGTCTGGCTTGGGAGTCGCTATTGCTTTCATCGATATCAGATGTCCACAGAGGACTTGCACCTAAGATGTACGATATGCCTGTCGGACAAAGAAAAAAGTAGGCTAAATTTCTAACCTACTTTTTCTGACTCTACTCTGATAAAGCCGTCTCATATATAGACATTTTATGCTTGAAGGAATCTTTTCCTCCCTCTAATTGATTGATGATATGATTTTTTATATATTTTTCACTAACATATCCCTGTGATTCAATCCATCCATTAACTCCATCTGACTCCATAATAACAACTTGATCTGTCATAGAATTTGTTACAATTGTAGCATTATGTGTTGCTAAAATAATTTGACGTTGAGCTTTCACATCTCTAAACTGCTGAACTAAATGCCTGTAAATATAACGATTGTCTAGATTATCTTCAGGCTGATCAATAATCAATGGTCTGAAGTCTTTAGAATAATCACTATACGCTAATAAAAAATCAAGCATGGCTACAACTTTTTGTCCCAAACTTAATACACCAACTTCTTTATAGAGGATATCAAGTTGGTGTGAGGTTTCTTTGGAGTTAATATTAAACTCCAAAAATAACCTTTCATTAGCTACATGCGCTTTTAAAACTCTTTTAAACTCATTTAATAAACTACTATTTTCAATTAAAGAGTAGATACTCGTTTTTAAATGCGTAATGTTGTATTCATTAATTTCAGATTTATCTCTCCAATTATTTTCTTGTTTTGCAAAATTATCTTCAGAGATACTTTTTAAAAGCATAAAATACTTATTAGGAATATTTTGTCTTACAATGACTTTAACAAATTCTTTCATTCCTAATTCCCGATAGATAAGATATAAAACGTCTGCTACATCTTGCATACTGATTCTATAATTTTCAAACGAAGAACGGTTATTCTTGAAAAGATAACTTTCCAAATGCGGTTCTTCCCATCTATCAATTTGTTCATAACAAATTCTTAACTTACCAATCTGAGTTTTATTAAAATCCTCAATAATTTCGAGTATTAATTGCTTCCGATGTTTTAAATATTCATCAAGTTCCTTTAATTTTACTTCAAACGATTCGAGTGTCTGAGTTCTTAGCCCATAGTCTGGTCTCGGTAATTTTTTATTTTTAATCATTAAATTAGAAATAAATTCTGTAATTTTTTCACCGTCAGCTGTTTTAACTAACTCATTAACAGAATATCTCCTATCAAACATTTTCTCTAAAATTCTAGTTTTATCAACTAATTTAAAATGGTTACCTTCAACTTTATAAACTTTTGTGTACAGAGACCGTGTCCATTCTTTAATAGAGTCAGAATTAAATATATAAGAATAGCCAAACCTATTCTCTCGATTTTGCCCATAATATTGTAAAATATTATCCTTATTTTCTTGTTTGACATCTGGCAAACTAACTTCAATAATATATTCAGTTTCTTCTAAAACATAGAGTACAAAAGCATTTGCATGGTTACATAGAAATTCCAATTTGCTTTGCTTATCACAATCTTGAGAAAGTACAAATTGTAACATATCAATTAATGTGCTTTTCCCTGTACCTCTCCCTCCAATTAAACAATTCATAGATGGTGAAAATGTTAAAAAGAAGTCTTTATCTTTTTTTAATTTATCACCTGCAAGAAAACTTCTATTTCCCCCACGATTTTCTATATATAATCCTTTTATATAAGACTTTTGTTTAAAGCTTGGCTCACATAAACTAACTGATACATTATAATCAAACAATGCTTCTTGAAACATCTTGAAAGAAATTTTTCCACCTTTCAACCACAGATTGTTCTTCCCGAGTGAATCAATTTCGTGAGAATCATTATCTAATAGAAAATTGGGCTCACAATTAAAATCTGTTAATAGTTTTTTTCTAGAACCTTCAACAGAATTTATATTTTTAACACCAATAAATCGTGTGTTTTCTTTAGAAAAAATTTTTCGTTTATATGCACCTGATAAGTGAGAACCTTTTTTCAAAATGTTATAACTATTGAAATGAGCAATATAATTAACTATTTTTTGATTATTGAAATCTTTCATGATAGTCAGTGAATGTTGATAACTTCCATCTTTCTCACTTATAATATTTTCACTTAACCATTGATTAACCCATGACTCTTGTTCATAATCATATATACATACAATATGCAATTTATCCGCTGCACTAATTTCTACTCCATGTAAAATATGAGGGTGTATATCATAATTCGGATAAGTTTGCATTATGATTGAGACTGCCTTTTGCAACTTTTTAATACCTTTGGTAGTATTATGATCAGTTACTACAACTATTTCTATTCCATTTTTTATGATTGCCTCTGCTAACATAAGAAAACTAATATATTCTTTTGAACTAGAAAAAACAACCTTATCAAAATTACTAAAAAAAATTGTCTTATCAACTTTTATTTTCTTATTTTCAAAAAATATATCATATAGTTCATCTTCAGTAATTTTTCTATATTTCGTTGCAGTCCAATTAGAAAATAGCTTGTAATCATAAGAAACAGGTGTATGCAAATGAATTAAAGTCTTGTGAAAGCTACCGAATTTCTCTTTGGAATTTGTTAGTTCTTGATAAACAGACTTTATCTTGTTATTAAACCCTCTCACTTCTACTCTCCTAAAAATATAAATTGTTTATTTTTCAAGTAATTCATTAAGTCTCTTTTCCCCCACCTTCAACATCTCTTTCTCTACCTGACTCCACTCCCCAAACAGTAACTCTTGAAGAACATCTGCTGCTGAAGTTGTATTTTCTTTTGAATCATATACACAACTTCTATCTCGTTGATAAATTTGAATTCTTTCAAAGATAGCTTGTTCTTCCAATTGTCGTGTATTATCAACTAGATGATTTACAATGAAATCATGATGTTCTTTTGGAGTTGCGCGTGCTTGATTGGGATTGACAGCGAACAGTTCTTCGTATCGGATAAGAGTGCTCAGATAGGACAGCTTAGGCTTTGTCGCAATCAAGGCTAATTGTACTTCATATCCCTCACTCTTCAAGAGTTTTGCTGTTTTCTTTGGAACATCAATCGTTCGTAAAGTTCCCTCTATCAAAAGATTGTATCCCAAATGACTCAATTCGGTTACTAAAGACTCTACCATTTTCCCTGCAAAATCTTTGGTGTATTCTACACAATCTTTGCCATATTCTTGCTGCAGTTCTAAAAAGTGTGGATGCTGAGAACGAAAACTATCTCCATCTATGATAACAATATTTCCTTGAAATTCTTTCTGTTTAATACGATGAATTGTAGTCTTACCGGCACCACTTTGCCCTCCAAGCAAAATTGCTATAGGTTGCTTACTAGACTTTTTCCCTCTTGTCAGAGAACGAAGATTCCGTGCTAAAGCATATTTGAATTCGCTATCAGTATAATCTTGGATCTCCATTAAGCTACCATCCGTTTTTCAGAAATCTCTAACATACGTTCAATTCCATCCAAATAGCCGCTATATCTCTCTATTTCATCAAAAGTTTCTACTAGATAGATATTCGTATGAATCAAATCAGATAGATCATCACTCATTAAAATCCAAGGATTAGATTCATCATCAATGCTAATTCCCTGACTATCTTGATAACGATAGAGTCGTGATAATAGATTAGCTCCTCTTTCTTTCACAATTTCAATTTTTAAAGTCAATTCATAATCTTCAACAGGATTGAGCATTTTATCTTCTCCTACAATATCGACATAAGATACATTAAACTTCTGACAAATGATGTCTATTAGTTCCGTAGAGACTGAACTCGTTCCATTTTCATACCGGCTCAAGCTATTTCGAGAAATTCCTACAATTCGGGCAAAGTCGTCTTGTGTTAAGTCATGTGTTTTACGTAAGGATTTTATGTTCTTTCCAATCATGGCAAACTCCTTTTATTTTTATACCACCATTATAACATTTAGAAAAAGTAAATGCACCATTTTTGGTGCATTATTGACTGTTTTTCCTAAATCTCTCTAAATTCTTTTCCAATTGTTCCTTATGAAGTTGATTCTTTGCTTCCTTTAATGTGTCGTCCAAAGTTTCTTCCCTATAAGTTGCTTCTGTTTTTAGTTGTTCTGATTCTTGATTTGGAGTGAAAATGATATCTAGCAGCCGGTCTATTTTTTCAAGATCTTGGACAGACATATCAGATAGTCTATGAATCAGCTTTTTAAATACATCACTATTGTCTTGCTTTTTCTTAAAAAATGTTGTAAACATCTATAACCTCTCAAAAAAAGCAGCCTATCAGGACTGCTTAGTGTAATTCGGAAATCGCATCATAAATGGACTGCAATTTCTTATTGTCTTTATTCTTTGTGTCAATCAACGTATGTAGCTCTTCAATTTTCTTTTGACTGCTTTGAATATCGCTGTTGTTATCCGCAATCAGCCTTTTAAGATGTTGCTGATAACTTGTAGTGATATCTGTCTCTTTTCCTGTTCTAACCTCTGCAACTTTGGGTTTAGAACTAGGATTTGATTCCGTCACAGGTGCTTGTTTTCGCTTTTGAAAAGCTGCTTCATAGTTTACATCATTACCTCCTTGATGATTTCCAAATAAGGCCGCAATTTTATCTGGATCTTCTTGATTTTCTGATTTGCTTTCTAATGGTTGATTAAAATTCCAATCTTTTGTCATTCACTCATTTCATCCTTTCTAAATTCAGAATCATCGAATTGTCTTTCTTTGCCAAATGCATGGTCAAGAGCTTCTTCAAAACTCATGTGACTAATGCTTTGACGCCTTTTAAACGTCGCAAACATCGCTGTCTCCAGTTGTTCTTTGTAAGCAGTGAGTTTTTCTGTCTCTCTTGCTACCTTGCTTTCTTGCCTAGTGACCTTTTCTTCTAAGCGTTCAATAATGGTCATATACGATCCTCCTTCATTCTAATATTAGCTAAAACATCTTGATTTTGTTATCACAATTCTAAACATTGAGATGTTTGTCTTACTGGTTGATTCCTCAATGTCTCTTTTGCAGTCTCGATCATCAATTGTAAATCTGATTTCTTTTCTCTAAGGACATCATTCCAGTCTATTTTTTCTTTCCCAAATTCGTTATCAGGTAAATCCAGAAAAACAGGAAATCCTGATTGAGATAACTTATCAGAAAAATCTTTTCCTGCATCATCACAATCTACCGCAAGTGTCAATAAATCAGGATGATTATTAAAATAGGTAGTGGTATCACGAATTGTATTGAACAAAGGCAATAACTTTGAAGGTGTTACTGTATCTAAGAATTCCAACTTCTGATTTTCTTCAGCTATCAGTCGTAAAGTTTGATAAGCAACAACGGACCTTTTTAATCCCTCCATAGATACCAAACGAACATCAGTTAGACTTTGTTGATGAAGTTCGTAATAGCTCATCAAGTCGATGAACGATTCACAAAAGACCAGTCTATTTGGTTTACCAATGTCAAAGGATATTCCAATATGTCCATGGCTTCCTTTTAGAATCGTTTTTAACCTCTTTCTAGAAAGAACGGGATTCTTATAAATCCCTTGTAGGCTTGCTGCCTGCAGCTTGTGACGATGATTAAAGCTTTTAAAAACGATAACAGGTTCAACTGTTTCATTTGTTTTCCAGCTGGCTTGTGCTATTAAACCTTGTTGAATCATCCTTCGTACAATTTCTTCTGAAATTCCTCTACATTCTGTTAAGTAATATCTGGCCAGACTACAGTTAGAATCTTCTATTCTCTTTAAAGGATAATAAAATGGTCTCTCTCTTTTTTCTTGAACAGCTTCTTTTTGAAAAGGTTCTTCAGAAAGAAAGGCTAGAGCTTCTTTAAAGGAAATTCCCTGAACAAGTCGAACAAAATCAATGACATCACCTTGAATATCTCTTGAAAACCATTTAAAAGTATTGGTAGTTGAAAAAATCCGAAATGAATCGTGTTCAGGATGTTCATAGACACTGCTCGAAACTTGTTTAAACGAGATACCTAAACGACTTGCTACATCAAGAATTGAAATTTGCTTACATTCTTCTATTTCCATGCAATATCATCATTTTGTTGTAGTATTTGGCAGTGATGGAACAGATGAGGATTCTTCTAAAGTTTTGGGAGTGGCCTTATCCAAATCATCTAACCCAGATTTCCAAACCTGTACTTGGTTGACCAATAACTTACCAGGAAGTTTAGAATAGGACAATTTAACAGTTCTTGTTTCTGTCTGATTGGTTTTTGATTGGTTGGCATTCTTTAAATCAGATACATAGGTTACATTATAAGAGACCATGGCAATGGCTTGATTCGTAGTCTGATTGACAAAGATATCAGCTTTTTCGAAATGATAATCTAAAATATAATCCTTATACACTTGGTTCATGGCATCATTTTGACTTGACAATTCTTGAGAATAAGCCGATTCAGTCATATAAGGTTGAATACGTGTATTATTTTCTCCGAGCTTTTCTTTCGTATAGTACTGAGTCAAAAATTCTTTTACAGTATCCGATGACAAAATGCTGGCTTTATCTTCTGCTTGTTTGTCCTCTACAAGTTTAGCTGCAGCCAATTCGATTTCTTTGCGACTTTGTTTAGCAGTAGAATGTTGACCAGCAGTATATCCCATCATGAGAATAAAGCTAGTTGCAGCCACTGCTCCAACACTAATTAAGGCTTTAGTTTTGACTTTATTTAACATCTTAGACCTTCTTTCTATAAAAACTAGGTCAAGAATAACAAAAAGAACTTGTAAGTTTTATCACATCACAACGAAAGGTGTTACCTACATTTCAGGCGCAAAATCGTACAGTTCAGAGAAGAATATCAAAATTAGCTGTCTTCAGTTTATAATATAGATATGAACAAATTAAAAGAAGAAAATTTGAGAAGAGCTCTTTCTCATATTGAACGACATAAACAAGCCATAAATACAAGTAATAATAGTGAGGATAATGATTTTCATAAATTACTGCTCCAATTTAGCTATGAAGTATATGAAAGAATCAAGGCTAATAAAAAACCTTATCCGAATTTAGATTCAGATAAAGTTTTTTAACCATCTAACAAGTTTACATACTTTCCTTAGTTTTGGAGTTTATGAAACGCCAACAGAATCCTAGAACCAACATCAGATTGATGAAAAGGTACACAGCCGTAAAACTAGTTAAACCATGTTGTCTGATATCATCAAAATATAAAGTCGGTTCAGTAAAGAACAGATAAATTCCATAGCCCTCCACGAAAATAAGAAAACTGACAAAACCAATCAGGAAAAGTCCACTGGCAATAAGAAAGAGTCTCCATAAAAGAATGAGAATTCCTCCTACTGCTAAAAAAATTACTGGGATAAGGAGTAAATCATTCATGACTTTCTCCTTTCTAGTCAATTAACTGACGATAATGGGTGGCAAGAGAATAATCAAACTCTTCTAATTTTTGAACTAAGTCTAAATACTCCTCTTTCTCATATTCTTCAAAGTCCACACCTCGATGATTCTGAAGAGCAATTTCCAGTTGACTAGTGAGTTCTCGTTTAGAAAAACTGTAATCCCCCGTCACTTCCTCATAATGTTCCTTTAGTTCCTTGTAGGCTTGGTATTCTTCAGGTGTTTGAAATCCCTGTACCAAGGCCTCTTCTAATTGATAATAGGTATCTTCCATCATAATCGTTACCTCGTTTCTTTCTGTTTCTTTCTATCTTTATTCTACCGCGCTTTTCTTTTCTTGTCCGCTATTTGTATCTATTTTTTAATCTAATTCAAAAGAAAGTTGTTCCTGCTTTTCTTTTCCTTTTTCGTGGAATTGTCTTAAGGCTTGATCTATAATATCTAAATCCGTTTCTGTTTCAATCAATGGCGCGAGTACATCGTATTCGGCCTTTTTTGTTTGATAGTCCTCTTCCTTTGGAAAATTTTTCTCAATTTCTACCTTAGCAGTAGTCCATTTATCCTTTAATTCATCCAATAAGTTCTGAGTTTTCACTTGGTCCTCTTTAATGTGATCAATCGTATGTTGGAGCCTTTGAATTGTCCCCAAAGGAGAATACAAATCTAAACTGACAGAATACTGATTTTCTCCTACAATCTTAACAGAGAAGGTTTCAGGAAGAGGCTGATTTGTTGGAAGACTAAGCATTTTAATGTCAAATCCTCTATAGCTTGCTAGGGTACGGAATTCTTTGCTGTCAGCTTGATTATGACGGATAAAACGGTGTAGGGATTCCCCTGCTTCAGATCGTTGATCAAAAGCTTGCTTACCTACCGTCATAGAAAATGCCTGGTCTTTCGACATTTCTGACTGTTGAATGTCGCCTTCATACTTGCTTAATCGTTTCTCAAGAATGGGCATATTTTCTTCACAGTAGGAGATTGTATGACGATAGTGATCCTTGCTGCGTTGAAAGGCGCGTCTTTGATTTTCTAATAGAGTTAGATCATTCTCTAGTTCCATCTTATATTTGAGATAAGGATTACCTGTTGCTAGTGCCTTAAAATCAGAAGCTGTCATAGTCTGTTCATCAATGTCTTCTGCAGCACGAATCGGCTCCTTAGAAGTCATAATCTGCTTAATATAACGGAGTTTGTTCTCCTGAGTTGCCCATAGATAATTATCAAACGAACCTTTGGTAATATAGTGGTAAATATCCACTTCCTTGTTTTCATTTCCTTGTCGGATAATCCGTCCATTGCGTTGCTGAATGTCACTTGGTCTCCACGGTACATCCAGGTGATGAACTGCTTTCATCTTGCTCTGAACATTTAAACCTGTTCCCCCTTTTTCAGTTGAGGCAAGGAGAATCCGCACCTCTCCTGCATTGACTTTTCGAGACAAACTATTCTTCTTTTCATCACTATTGGCATCATGTACAAAGGCAATTTCCTTACTAGGGATTCCTCTATCAACTAATAAAGCCTTAATCTCAGAATAGACATCAAAACCATTATCCTTTTTCTTAGGTGTGCCAATATCTGAAAAAATCATCTGAGTAGCCTTATTTCCCATTCCCTCACGATAAATTCTTTCAACATTATCCACTACCTGAAGCAGTTTGTGATTGTCTGCTAGACTATAACTAGAGTCCAATAAACGCATATCAATTGCTAGTTTCCGTGCCTCACCTGTTATCTTTAACATGTTATCCTGACTCGGATCAACTGTTCCACATTTGACCATATCTGACCTCATAACTAATTCTTCTAGATAGAGTTTCTGGTTTTCAGTTAACTCACTCTCAATAGGGATAATATGAGCTTCTGGAACAGGTAAATCCAACATATCTTGTGTTTGAATGTCGGCTGTTTCTTTATAGATTTTCATCAACTCAGGTAGATTGACAAACTTTTTAAATCGTTTCTTAGGTTGGTACTTATCCCCTGTAGGAGCTAATTCCATAGAGTTTTGAATTTCTCCAAAAGCACCTACCCAAGAGTCAAAA
>NZ_RJNR01000027.1:0-14184 GCF_003942685.1 Streptococcus mitis
TATCTACTATTTATCGATAATAAAAATTTCATTCTCTTTCATAATTGTTTCTATATTTATTATCTCATCAAAAATTTCTAACTTATCAATTGAAGTAGAAAATAATAGTTAGAAACATTCAAATTCGTTTTGTCCTATAGATATGATTTTCAATAGCCTATTTAATTTGTTTTGTATTTTGTTTATTAGTAAAGACATTCATCCCCACAGTCATTCTTAAACGAACCACGCTAATAACTCTAACTAATACAGTAGTTACCAATAATAATCATACGCTTAAGAAAACACCTATAAATAATGAACAAAATAATTTTCTTATTTTAGCAATTCTGAAACTGGTTCAAAAACAATTTTTTCAATGTCAGAAAGGTAAATCGCCAATTGTTGTTGCTTGGTAAAGAATTCTGACAAGAGGCTATTCCCCTGAATCTGCTTGCCAAAGCCTTCCATTTTAGCTTGGAAGGAAGCGTCTGGCATTTGACCTGTCTGGGCTAGTCTTTGAATTTCCTCTTGGAAGGCAACATATTCTGTAAAGATTTTACTTGCCTCTGCATCTGCTGAAATAGCATCTTTAGCTGCTTTGACAGCCTTGTATTCTGGTAATTCGCGTAGACCGCGACTAAGTTCGTTTGCACTATCGTAAATATTTGACATGATTTTCTCCTTATTTGATAACGACTGTGTAGTCGGTATTTTCTGTTATTAGCTGCTCGGCTCGTTCCAAGTCTTGAGCATTTTTAAATGAAATTTGTAGGATCCCGTGAATATCCTCACGGTTTTCCTCGTTGATATGGATGTTAACCAAGGAAGTTCCACGTAGTAATTCCAAGATTCGTAAAATAACGTCTTCCTCATCGGGAACGTCAACATAGAGGTCATAAGAACTATCCACACCACCACGCTTATGGATTTCCATGGCCTGACGTTGTTCACGCGCTTGGTTGAAAAAGTTCCAAATCTGCTCTTCATCTCCCTTGCTGATAGCCTGACCAACCTCATCTAAACGTTCCTTGAAATCCTCAATGCGGTCTAGAATAGTCTCACGATTGGACAAGAGAATGGACGTCCACATACCTGGCTCGCTTTCCGCAATCCGAGTCATATCTCGAAAACCACCTGCCGCAAAGCGCCTTGCCATCTCATGTTCTTGAGCATAGACCGCAGTCTGCTCCATGAGACTAGAAGCCAGAATATGAGGAAAATGGCTAATCTGAGAAGTGACACGATCATGCTCCTTGGCATCAATTTCGATAAAACGAGCATGAAGACCTGAAAGCAAGTCCCTCATTTCCTCAAGTGTGTCCTGACCTGTCAGACTCGAAGGTGTAAAGATATAATAGGCATTTTCAAAGAGATTAACATCCGCAGAAGCAGCCCCTGTCTTATGACTACCAGCCATGGGATGGGCCCCGACAAAGCGAACAGGCTTGCCAGCCAAATATTGCTCCGCCGCATCTACGATGGCTGACTTGGTCGAACCGGCATCTGAAATAATCACACCTTCTTTCAAGTCCAAGTCAGCCAATTCCTTAATAAAGGAAATGGTTTGTTTGATTGGCAAGCTAAGGATGATGACATCTGCTAAAGGAGCAAAACTGGCAAAATCATCTGTTGCACGGTCAATCATGCCTTCTTTCAAAGCAATATCTCTCGAAGCTTGACTGCGATTATAACCTAAAATTTCATAATCTGGATGATCACGTTTGATACCAAGTGCCATAGAGGCACCAATCAAACCAAGACCTGCGATATAGATTGTTTTTGCCATAGGAACTCCTTAATAGTTCTTTGTATAATCTCGGTGTTGGGCTACCGCTTCTTTTAATTCCTCTAGATTGTCTGATGAGAATTTTTCAAGGATTTCTTGTGCCAGAACCGTCGCCACAACAGCTTCCATGACCACTCCTGCAGCTGGAAGAGCGGTCGGATCACTTCTCTCAACAGTTGCCTTATAGGGTTCATGGGTTTCGATATCCACACTCATAAGTGGTTTGTAGAGAGTAGGAATGGGCTTCATAACTCCACGAACAACGATAGGTTGCCCATTGGTCATACCACCTTCAAAGCCCCCTAGATTGTTGGTACGGCGAGTATAGCCGTCTTCTTTAGACCAGAGAATTTCATCCATAACTTGGCTACCTTTGCGGTAACCAGCCTCAAATCCAAGACCAAATTCCACCCCTTTAAAGGCATTGATAGAGACAACTGCTTGGGCAAGTCTGGCATCCAATTTTCTATCCCATTGGACATAGGAACCAAGACCAACTGGAACACCTCCAACGACTGTCTCCACAACCCCACCGATGGTATCTCCATCACGCTTGATTTGGTCAATATAGTCCTTGATTTCCTGTTCCCTTTCTTGGTTGACAATAGAAACTTCTGACTGGGCAGCTCTTTCCTTAATCTCTGCAACTGTGAGATTCTCAGGAACATCGATTCTCTTGCCACCAAAGACAACGACATGGTTGGCAATCTCCATATCCAGCTCAGCCAAGAGGCGTTTGGCTACTGCCCCAACTGCCACCCGCATGGTGGTTTCACGAGCTGATGAACGCTCCAAGGAATTACGCAAATCATCAAAACGGTACTTGATGCCCCCAACCAAGTCGGCATGACCTGGCCGAGGATGAGTGATTTTCCGTTTGCTTTTTAGGCGGTCTTCAATATCCTCCGCAGACATGATATCCAGCCATTTTTGGTGGTCTTTATTGACGACATCCATGGTAATGGGAGCTCCAGTCGTCTTCCCGTGGCGAACACCCGAAGTAAAGACAACCTGGTCACTCTCAATCTTCATACGACCACCGCGGCCGTAGCCACCCTGACGGCGTTTAAGATCGCCATTGATATCCTCAGCTGTCAAAGGAAGTCCAGCTGGAATTCCTTCAATGATAGCCGTCAGACGGGGACCGTGTGATTCTCCTGCAGTTAAATATCTCATACACTCTCCTTATTTTACCAAGTAGTCTTTCATCTCTTCCAGAGAAACTGGGTAGATGGTTGCAGAACCAAGCTCTGGCACCAAGACCAATTTCAAGGTATTGCCACGCGCCTTCTTATCATGAGTCAAAGCCTGATAAAGCTTGTCAACATCCCAGTTTTCATAGTCAACAGGCAAGCCAAATTTCTGACACATTTCTGTGATGGACTGGGTAATGCCAGCTGGCATGAGACCCTTTTTCTCAGCAACCTTGGAAATCTGCACCATGCCCATGGCCACAGCTTCTCCATGCATGACTTTTCCATAACCGGCCGTTGCTTCAATGGCATGACCAATAGTGTGGCCAAAGTTAAGGTAAAGGCGTACACCATTGTCCAACTCATCCTCAACTACCATCTTGCGCTTAACCTGACAAGAATGTTCAATCAAAGTCTCCGCATGTTCCAGAATGCTCTCTACAGAACCATCCAGCTCCGTCAATAGAGTCCATAGTTCTGGATCCTCAATCAAGCCATACTTGATAACTTCACCCATTCCTTCAATCAACTCTCTTTTTCCGAGGGTTTCAAGAACAAGTGGGTCAATCAGAACCCCATCTGGTTGGGCAAAGGTCCCCACCATATTTTTAGCAAATGGAGTATTAACACCCGTCTTTCCACCGATAGAAGAATCAACCTGAGCTGTCAAACTAGTCGGAATCTGAACAAAGTGAATACCCCGCATATAGGTAGAGGCTACGAAACCAGCCAGGTCTCCAACGACACCACCTCCGAGAGCCACGATTCCATCGCTACGAGTCAACCCCTGCTTAACTAGAAATTCATAGACTTTCTGAACAGTAGTTAAATTCTTTCGTTCTTCCCCTTCTAAAAAATCAAAAACAGCTACCTGAAAACCAGCATCTTCTAGGCTGAGCTTGACCTTCTCTGCATAAAGAGAAGCTACATGGTTGTCTGTCACAATCACTACCTTTTGTGGTTGCCAGAGTTCTCGCAACCATTGACCAGCCTGAGCCAGGCAACCTTTTTCAATCTGAATATCATAAGGATGATGAGGAATATCGATTCTGATTTTCATAGGAGAATCTCCCTTTCTTTATTGGTATTTTTCTGTTAAAGACTGCCAAATCTCTTCTGTAGGCATTTCCTTGCCTGTCCACAGTTGAAAAGCTTCTGCAGCTTGATAGAGCAACATTCCCAGACCATTGACGGCTGGATTGCCCTGACTTCTAGCCCATTTTAAAAATGGCGTTTCAAAGGGTTGGTAAATGATATCTGCTACCAAGAGAGTTTCTGGTAAAACTATGTTTTCAGGAACTGGGGATAATTGGCCATCCATCCCTACACTTGTCGCATTGACCAGTAAATCAGACTCAGCAATCCTTTCTTGCAGTTCCGAAACATCTTCTAAAGCATACAAGTCCACTTTAAAGCCTGTTTGCTCCTGCAACTTGTCTAGATAAGGTCTTGTTTTTTCCATGGAAACTGAACGAACAAAGACCGAAATCTGACTGACGCCGTCCAAAATAGCTTGTGCCAAGATTGATTTAGCCGCACCACCTGCTCCCAGCAGGGTCATCTTTTTACCTGAAATTGTAAAAGAAGGCAAGCTCTTAAAAAATCCCTTGCCATCTGTATTATATCCAATTAAATTGCCATTCTCATTGACAACCGTATTGACCGCACCAATCAAGCGTGCTTCATCGCTCAGCTCATCCAAATAAGGAATCACCTGCTCCTTATAGGGCATGGACAGGTTTATGCCAAACATCTGGTAGCGACGAATATTGGCCACTGTTTCTGCCAAATCACCCGCTTCAATCTCCCAAGCCACGTAAGCACCATTGGTAGCTGTCGCCTCAAAGGCACTATTGTGAATAAAGGGGGAAATAGAATGCTTAATAGGATTGGCAACAACGGCAGCTAAACGTGTATAGCCATCAAGCTTCATCCAAAATCTCCCGAATTTTTTTCATGTTAGCTAAGGAAATCTGACCTGGGGCACTTGCCTCATCTAGACTAGCAAAAGACCAGCTAGAACCTGTCACATCCGCAGTGATACGAGAGACCTTGCCCACCTTGCCCATAGAAATGGTCACATATTCCTGCTCAGGATTGAGGATTTTAAAGCCTCGTGTATAGTTCATCAAGTCTAGCACATCCTGCTCCGTGTGAGCCATCACCGCAACCTTAACAAGTTTTGGATTTAGGCTCGTCAACTCTGACAAGATTTCCATCATGTTTTCAGGTGTTTCTTGGAAATTATGGTAACTCAAAACGAGATTTGGGAAGTCCAGCATTTCCTCAAAAACATCCTTGTAGCTGTAATACTCAAAATCAATATAGTCTGGTTGATAGAGTTGCGCCACTTCCTTGATTAGATGGATATATTCTTCTGGAGAAAGGTCGATTTCTCCCCCTTCAGAGCGAGTTCGCAGCGTGAAAACCAACTCACGACCTGCGAATTTTTCAAAAATGGCTGGAGCTACCTGCAAAATCGCTTCCTTAGGCAGATAGTCGGCGCGCCATTCAATGATGTCGGCATCCAGATACCTCGTGGCATCCAGAGCCTGAGCCTCCTCTAAACTTCTTGGCATTACTGAAACGATTAATTTCATTTACTAACCTTCATACTAATCACCTTGAGGTAATTACTACTTTCATCTTTTTTATTATAGGCGAAATCTGCTGGAAGACCGTATTTGTTTAAAATCTGGTAACTTCTTCCTGCAAAGCCTTTATCAATTTGTTCTGTAAATTTCTGACGGGAAACATTGGCAGCATTGGTACTGGCAATAATAATACCGCCCGGATTTAAAATCTCAAGACTCTGGGAAATCAACTTGTGATAATCCTTGGCCACAGAGAAGGTCTGTTTTTTGTTCCGAGCAAAGCTAGGCGGATCTAGGACAATCACATCGTAGGTCAAGCCTTTTCGTTTGGCATATTTGAAATATTCAAAGACATCCATGACTATAAAACGATGGTCGTCTGTGCTGATTCCATTTGCCTGAAAATGCGCTTGAGACAATTCTCGTGAACGTTTAGCTAGGTCAACAGAAGTTGTCTGACTTGCTCCTCCCATGGCCGCAGCCACTGAAAAGGCTGCTGTATAAGAAAACATATTGAGCAAGGATTTACCCATAGCTAAACCATCAACCAGACTACCGCGCACCTCATGCTGGTCTAGGAAAATCCCTGTCATCAAGCCATCATTCATAAAGACTTGATAGAGGACACCATTTTCTAGAACAGTGAAAAATTCAGGTGCTTCTTGACCATAAACATGGGCAGATTCATAGTCCAAACCCTTAAAGCGGATCTTCTCATAGGTCCCTAAAACCTCAGGAAAAACCTGTCTAAAGGCTTCAGAAATAACCTTGCGAATCTGATAAACATAAGAGTTATACCAAGAAAAGACGGCATAGTCGCCATAAAGATCCACTGTCAGACCGCCAAAGCCATCTCCCTCTTGGTTAAAGAGACGAAAGGCGGTTGTCAAATCATCTTGATAGTAGGCACTTCTCTTTTCTTTAGCTTGTCTAAACAGCGTTTCAAAGAAAGCTTGATTGAAGGTCACCTTGTCTATGCTCACAAACCAGCCCAAGCCCTTGTTTTGTTGGGAAAGGTAGGCAGTCCCAAGAAAGTTCCCTTCTTGACTATGGACTTCTACTTCCTGATTCTTAAGATTGACATTCTCAAGGTCGCTAGCTTCTAGTAAAACTAATCCTTTAGCGAGCTTCTTTTCAACCCTTTTGCTGACTCTTATTTTATTCATAGCTACAATTATATCAAATTTTGTGACAATTCTCAAAAAAGAAACTACCCTTGCTTTGTTACTCTCGTTTTTAAAAATGGTATACTAATACTAATAAAAAATTAGAAATATTTGTGTGAGAATCAAAATAAAAAATGCTCTTCCGTCTTGGAGGAGCATTTCTTTTTATCAAATAAAATTCAACGAAAATCAAAGAACAAACTAGAAAACTAGCCTCAGTTTAACTTTGAGATTGTAGCTAGAGAGGCTGTACCTGCAATATATGTCTGTCAAGTTTAGTGACGAATGAATATAGTAGAAGAAATATGAGGATATAAATCAGCTTCAGCAGGTATCTGGAAAATTTGATTTTATAGAGAAGCCTTTTGTTACAAATTCAATATACTATCAATAAATAATATTATAGAAGCAACAATAATTATAATTTCACCTATCTGCATAATTCTATTTCGAACTCTAAATATATATTCTATCAAAAATACTTGAAAAAGACACATTATAGGAATTAACGTTTTTGAAATTGAAAAATATCCAAACAAATAAACTATAAACAACAAAAATAGAACTATGTTATATTTCTTATTCAAAACATTCCTCCCTATATACTTTTTGATTACCAATCTTAATCATTTACAACTACATTCTAACAAACTATAAAAGCGTTTGTCGAATTGAATTTATCAAGCAAGCGACAACTAGCTCATCTTTTTTCTATTTCTGTCAATATGCGTGACAGGTAGTAGTGATAGCCAAAAATAGCAAGAGCAAGCAAGACTACAAGAGCTGCAAGTCCCAAGCTGATGGCAAGGATAGGGGAGAGAGACCGAACCAAGAATATGCTTCCAATTACAAGGGCCATCAGGATTGCACTATAAATTAAGAGTAAAACTATTGCTACTATACCATTTGAACGATTCACCAGGTCAGTAATACTACTCCAATTGGTTGACAGATTTTTTACGTCCTTAAGGTAATGGTGGCAAGAAAGGATGACACTGGCAAGGACCCATGTCGCAAGAAGGTAAATCATCGAAAGGATGGGCAAGCCTAGATATAGAGAAAGACCAAGCAAAGTCAGAACTGGTAAAAAGGACTGGACAGCAAATATAATCCAAAATTTTACTTTCACATAGCGAGCAAAGTCAAAGGGTAAACTCTTCAGAAAATCAACATTTTCCCTCTCCAAGGATAAGGCAATTGAATGCAGGTTGGTGATATTGTTATTGACAACAGCTAGAAAGAGACCTATAAAAAACAAGGGTAACCAGTATGGAGGATGAATGTCTGGAACTATCTGAGAATCTAGGATGTTGGAAATCAGACCGATCATCATGAGATAAGGGAGGAAAGCACTTGTAAAAAGCACTGTAATCACGCCAGTCCCCTGTCCCAAAAGGGTGAGGTGGTAGCGTAAAACCATACGGAAAAAGCCCTTTTTAGTAGTTGAAAGCCCCTCCTTACTGCGACGTTCTTTTTTGACCTTCTCCTCACTATTAAGTAGGATCACATCATAAAAACGAGGCAAAACCTTCTTTTTGGTCATGTAAAGCAAGAAAAGAGTTAGAATTATCCAAGCGAGCAGACCTAGGATGGCTTCTATCGAAAAAGGCTCCACTGCTATTTTGTAAAAGAGATGAATAGGATAAAGAAGAGGTGGAATTTCTTTAGTCTGATCACCTATACCTCTAGAAGTCGACTGTAGAAAGAAGACAAATATTAAAGGTGTGAGGACTCCTATCCCAATCATCACATTCGAAAAAATAGACTGATACTTTCTAAAAAGCGCAGTTTGAGCCAAGAAATGCACTGCCACTACCATCACTAGAGCCACAGAAACAAATAATAGAGCCAAGGACATTAGCATCAAAGGCAAACCCAGCCAAAGAGAAGGTGCTAGCCTAATGTAGAGGACTAGAAAATAAGCTAGGATTGGTATAATTCCAGGCAGAGCTGGCAAAAGGACAGACAGTCCTTTAGCAATTATAATCTCTGATTCTTTAAAAGCATAAGGCCTATACGATACCAAGTCCTTACTCTCATAAAAGACATTGTAAAAGGCAGTTAAAGAAGTTGAAAAGGCAATCACTAGTAAAATAGCAACCATAAAAATAAAATAAACAGGTATTTCATCAAAAGGAAAATGAATGGCTATATTTATAAACATGATGAGCATCAAGAGACTGGAAAAAATGTAAGAACCTAGGACTCTAGCGGAAACATTTACTTTTTTCCCAGGATTTTTAGCTTGCTTCTTTCGTAGGTTAGCCAGATTAGCTTCTTGAGATGAATAGAGGATATTGATATCAACTAATTTTCTAATGACCTTGAGACGCATATGAAACCTCCTCTTTTCTACCAGCAAGGCTAAGGTAGATACTTTCCAAAGACTGGTCTGGATGGTCTTTCCTCAAGTCCTCTACGCTACCACAATATATCAAATTCCCCTTTTTTAAAATGGCAATCCGATCACAAACTTGCTCAGCTACCTCTAGCACATGGGTTGAAAACAAAACTGTCTTGCCTTTTTGCGCATGCTCCTTCATCATCTGCTTTAAATCAAAGGCAGCCTGGGGATCCAAACCAGTCAAGGGTTCGTCCAAGACCCAAATATCGGGATCAGACAAGAGTGCTCCGATGACAAAGACTTTCTGACGCATTCCGTGAGAGAGGGTTTCAATGACCTGATAACGATTTTCAGCAAAATCAAAAACACTCAATAGCCTAGCTAAACTAGCTTCCAAGTCAGAGCTGCTCAGATCATAAGAGGAGGCGATTAATTCCCAAAATTCATTGGCTGTTAAACGCAAAAATAAGTCAGGCGAGTCTGCTACATAGCCAATCTTTCGTTTAATAGCCAAGCGATTTTCCGATAACTCCTGACCGTCTACCAAAATACGACCACTACTTGGTGAAATGATACTGACTAGAGACTTTATGGTGGTCGATTTTCCAGCCCCATTATGGCCAATCAAGCCCATAATCTCTCCATTTTCAATCTGCAGATTGAGATTGCTCAAGGCCTCTTTATCACCATACAACTTACTAACATTTTGAAATTCAATCATGAGAAATCTCCTCTCTTTATCTATGTAATTTACTATAATTATAGCGCTTTCATTTTAAAAATCAACATTTTATATAAAATGGTCAAAAACTTATTATTCAGTTTTACGCAAACGTTTGAGCTAACTGATACTTTATGATAGAATAAAGAACAGATTGACAAGTAAGAGGAAACATCATGCAAAATCAAACACTCATGCAATACTTTGAATGGTATCTGCCCCACGACGGCCAGCACTGGACGCGTCTAGCTGAAGATGCTCCACACCTAGCTGATCTCGGTATCAGCCATGTCTGGATGCCACCAGCTTTCAAGGCTACCAATGAAAAAGATGTAGGCTATGGAGTATATGACTTATTCGACCTAGGCGAGTTTAACCAAAAAGGAACTGTCCGCACCAAGTATGGTTTTAAAGAAGACTATCTTCAAGCCATTCAAGCCCTAAAAGCACAGGGAATCCAACCAATGGCCGATGTGGTGCTCAATCACAAGGCTGCGGCCGATCACATGGAAGCCTTTCAAGTTATTGAAGTGGATCCTGTAGACCGTACAGTTGAACTTGGAGAACCCTTCACCATCAATGGCTGGACTAGCTTTACCTTCGATGGTCGCCAAGATACCTACAATGACTTCCACTGGCACTGGTACCACTTCACCGGTACAGACTATGATGCCAAACGCCGCAAGTCTGGCATTTATCTGATTCAAGGGGACAACAAGGGTTGGGCAAATGAGGAATTGGTCGATAATGAAAACGGTAACTATGACTACCTCATGTATGCCGACCTAGACTTTAAACATCCTGAAGTCATCCAAAATATCTATGACTGGGCTGACTGGTTCATGGAAACGACTGGTGTAGCTGGTTTCCGCTTGGATGCCGTTAAACACATTGACTCTTTCTTCATGCGCAATTTTATCCGTGATATGAAGGAAAAATACGGTGAGGATTTCTATGTTTTTGGTGAATTCTGGAATCCTGACAAGGAAGCCAATCTGGACTATCTTGAAAAAACGGAAGAACGCTTTGACCTTGTCGATGTTCGTCTCCACCAAAATCTCTTTGAAGCCAGTCAAGCTGGCGCAAACTATGACCTTCGTGGTATTTTCACAGATAGCTTGGTTGAACTCAAGCCATACAAGGCTGTAACCTTTGTCGACAACCACGATACCCAACGAGGCCAGGCTCTTGAGTCTACTGTTGAAGAATGGTTCAAACCAGCAGCCTATGCACTCATTCTATTACGCCAAGACGGCCTTCCATGTGTCTTTTACGGAGACTACTATGGGATTTCAGGGCAGTATGCTCAACAAGATTTCAAAGAAGTCCTTGACCGCCTCCTAGCCATCCGAAAAGATTTGGCCTATGGAGAACAAAATGACTACTTTGATGATGCTAACTGTATCGGTTGGGTACGTTCAGGTGCTGAAAATCAATCCCCAATCGCAGTCTTGATTTCCAATGACCAAGAAAACAGCAAATCAATGTTTGTCGGCCAAGAATGGGCTAACCAAACCTTTGTAGATTTACTTGGAAACCATCAAGATCAAGTTACAATCGATGAGGAAGGTTATGGACAATTCCCAGTCTCAGCTGCTTCGGTAAGTGTCTGGGCAGCTAATACTATTTAATAGTTCATAATATTCAAGCCAGATCCAATCGGATTTGGCTTTTTGCATTCACAAAAAGGCCTACCCAAATGGATAGATCTTTACTTAATTACAATTTACTTGCTAC
Organism: Streptococcus mitis; assembly: GCF_003942685.1. Classification (GTDB taxonomy): domain Bacteria; phylum Bacillota; class Bacilli; order Lactobacillales; family Streptococcaceae; genus Streptococcus; species Streptococcus mitis_CD. The sequence goes on from NZ_RJNR01000027.1 coordinate 11,524, forward strand.
TGCATCCAACAATTCTTGGATTTTAGCTTGGTTGCTTCCTCCTGCCATGGCCATGTCTGGTTTACCACCACCACGTCCATCGACGATTGGTGCCAATTCTTTGACAAGATTTCCTGCATGAAGGTCTTTTGTCTTGCTTTCTACAAGAACATTGACTTTGTCACCGATAGCAGCAACTAGGACAAGAAGATCCGAGTAGTCTTTTTGTTACCAGTTATCCGCAAAAGTACGAAGGGCACCAGCGTCAGATACAGATACTTGGCTAGCAATGTAACGGTGACCATTTGCTTCTTGAACTAATTAAAGTTAAACATTAAAAATTCGTAAGATACGATTATTAAAGTGAAAAAATAGAAAATCTTTTTCTAACTACTAATTAAACAATTTTTTATTAAATTAATTATCATTTTAAATATACAACTTATCATAATTTAATATATGTTTCTACCAACTAAAAAGTTAAGTCCATACGATTTTTCATATTCTGAAAGACTCTTAAAAAGATTAGTTCTTTTAAATGACTCTTTAGTGAAACTAGTTCTCAGTACTAACTCAACATCTTTACTTTTAATATTTTTTTCAATTCCAGAAGTGTTACAAATCACTTTAAATAATTCAGAAAAATCGTGTCCTCTTGTAATTAACTTTAAATCTGTAACGAAATGATAATGTTCCTCAACAATAGACTGCTTCTCTGAATCGTAATTATTTTTTGACGGTCTATTTATTTCTTTTATAATGTCTTCTTTACAGTTTAATTTTGATTTTCTATACAGTTCATCAATAGAAATATTTTCAGTAATGAGTTCCCAACCCTCAGATAAATTTTTTTCTCTAAAACAACTTATATACTTTAGTTTTTGAAATACTTTATTTCTCAACTCAAATACTTCCTTATCTCCACAATAAAATTCAGTACATATACTTTCAAATGACTCATTATTCATAGCTAACATAATTTCTAAACTATGATAATCATACAAAAAAATTTTATTTTCACCTGAAGTTAAACTGCTATAGTCTTTATCTCGTATCCCAATAATTCTTTTATCACTCTGAAAATAATTAACAATTTCTTCAACCCCATCACATCCTGAAAACGATTCGAATACATATGCATTAGAATTAAATTTATTTTTAAAAAATTTTAAATCATCGTCTCCCTCTACTATCACAAAAGTCTTTTCTTTCTCATAGTCTTCACCACGTAAAAGTCTAATTTCGGAAACTATATCCTCTCGCTTGAGATTTTTTCTAATCGAGTTTTTGTTCATATAACTCTCCTAAATCAATTTGATTCTCCCAACGATGATTAATAATTTGTGGAGAGTGCGTGGCAACTATCACATTCAGGTTTTTGAATTTAATTATCTTATATAAATCGTCCATAAATTTCTTTTGCCAAGCAATATGTAAGGATATTTCAGGTTCATCAATTAATAATAAGGTATTCTCAGGAGTCTCAAAAATCAACTTATAAAATAAAATAATTTCCTGTTTTTCTCCGGATGACAGTTGGGACAAGGAAAGCTTCTTTCCTTTAACATTAATATCCTCAATAAAAATACCCTCTTCTCTTGAAATCTCAATCTTTTTAAATTCCAATTTATCATTTATTATATCGGTAAATAACTCTAATTGATTAACAAAATTTTCATAGATTTGATATTTCTCATCAAAGTCATCAAAATATATTTTTAGTGCTTTTGCAAATTCTTCTTTAAACTCTAAATTCCTCCAAATTTGAACACGAGATAAATCAAACTTATTTAATTTTTGAAATTTTTCAGTCATCAATTCTATTTTCTGATTGAATTCATCTTTTGAGGTAATTGCTTCTTTATTATTAAATAATCTTATAGGATAAGAACTATCCAATTCATTAGACTTTGAGGAATATTCTGAACTATTCCTAGCCAAAAGAAGTTTGAATTTTTTAGGTAATTCTTTAATCTCATCCTTTAATCTCGATTCATCAAAACGATCAAATTCTTCACTTACCAATCTTTGTTCTCTTATGTAGAATACTTTTCCTAATTCCTTTGAAAACTTTCTTAAGTCCATTCTAACCAAGGCACTAATAGGGCGATTGGGGGTCCTATTTTCAAAAAAATTCTCCTCTGAATAACTGTCTAACAAGGATTCATCTGCAATAATTTTATCTAAAGTAATTACCTCAGAAGTTCTTCTGTTAATCCACTTATTTTCATCAATGTTATTATATAAAGGATAAGAATTTAAATATCTTTTAACTTCTTTTAAATTAATAATACTATCAGTTTTATCATTTATTACTAGTTTACCAGAGTTTTTCACAATTTTAAATTTTTTATTATCAGATATGGAAAAAATAACTTCTTCAAAATCTAAGTTAAGGAAATAAGCTATACCATCAACTTCTTTATACAATTGGTATATACAATTTAAGATAGTTGATTTTCCAAATCCATTAGGACCAGTAATTATAGTCAAGCCGTCTTTTTTTAATTCTATAGTATAATCGAAGCGACCAAATAATTTTTTAAATTGAATCTTCATAATATTCAAACTCCTTTTAATTTTTAACAATAGATGACTAAAGTGGCCTATCAACCTTAAGTAATTTTTAATATTTCGTAAGCAATCATATAATTAAATTCTTTATTTTTAAAGTCCTAAATC
>NZ_RJNR01000028.1:0-7782 GCF_003942685.1 Streptococcus mitis
TGTGAGTTTGAGGTGACATTTTTAGATGATTACCATAAAAAACACAACTACCCCCTATTTTACGAATCCTATCTTCAAAACATTATGGAATTCCTTGAAAGTCAGGATATAAAGAACGGAGCTGATGCCTTTGTAGATGATAATCAGAATCTTGTTTTTGTTTTATATGGACAAGGCTATCGAGCCGAGGGAAAAGAGGGAATACTTACAACCCAAGTAACTGTAAAAGCTTATGATGAAGACAAGAAACCGATTAACTTCGCAAATTTATTAGATTCCTTAATCGTATCAGAATATCAAATGGAATCAAATTTGTTGGAGGTCTCCCATGATTGATCTCTATCTAAGTAAAAATAGCCAAAGAAATCAACTTCTTTTAGACTTCTTCCAAAACTATGGCATCGAGGTATCTTGTCATTCAGTTTCTGAAATGACAAAGGACAAATTAATTGAGATGATGAGCTATTCTTCAGATTGTTTCGAGTTTTTATCTCCAAATTTATTACGTTTTAAGAATCGAGATAACCTAAAATTAACAGATTTCATCGAAATGATATTAAAAAATCCTGAACTAACCATCAGACTTCCTCTTGCGGTTTCAAATAAGCGAGTTTATCCAAATCTGAATCTGGAGGAGGCTAGAGCTTTATTGCCAAGAGATACGAAACAATTGATTTACATGGCACAAACACATTATTTATCTAACTAAAGGAGAATCAATATGGCAGAACGATTTTGGGAGAACTTGTCCATTATTTTGGCTGAAAGAAATATCAGCTGGATTGAGTTAACCAGAAAAATGTTTGCGGGAGAGTTTCACTATCCAAGTGAATTGAATCGTTTGTATCAAAAGATTCGTCACTACAAGATGGAACAACGAATGCCTCAAAGTCCATGGGTAGAAAGGATTGTGCAGGTATTAGATTTAGATTATGAAGATTTATTTCGGAGGTAACTATGAAAAGAATAATTCCAGTTTATATATTCCAACAAGTAAATGTCCTATTGGTATCTCTATACTTACTGAAATTGCTTTGTATCGGTGAGTTAACTATACTACTGATTCTCTATGGAGCGTCACTCATTTCTTTTTTTTGGATGTATGGCAAACGAAAACAAGTGGCCAAGGTCAATATGAAAATTAGGATAAAGTGGATTGGTATTGGATTCGTTAGTCTACTGATTATAAGTCTATGTTTTAGTCTAATCCATGCTCAAGGAACCACGAATCAAGCAAACTTAATTGGTCTTCAACATCAAGTTCCTTGGTTTTCATTTTTATTGTTTTTGATCAATGCGAGTATGGTTGAAGAATTTCTGTATCGAGAAATCTTATGGAAGTTGGTCAGAAAATTAGACATCAGAATTGCCTTGACAAGTGTTTTGTTTGCCTTAGCTCATCATCCAGGAACCATTCTAGCTTGGTGTTTGTATGTTTCATTGGGAATGTTTTTAGGAATGGTACGCTATAAATCTGATTTATGGGGCAGTATGGGGCTACATTTGGTGTGGAACCTACTAGTTTATAGTTTACTGCTTTTTTAAAATAGGTGGCCTGATTTATTTGGTAACTTCTAAAACTAACTTCCAGTTTCCAACAACCTAGCTTTTAGTATGAGAAAAACGCGTGAAATCAGTAGAAATTCGTATTAGACTAACTTCCACTGGTTTTCTTTTTCTTGATATATAAGAGTTCAAAAGTGAAAAGACTCAGAAAAAAGTGTACGATAAATAGCCCTAAAACAGAGTCGTCTTAGAGTAAATTCCAGTTGCTAGCGTTTAGTGTGAGTCTTTTCGGATTAAAAAAACTATTGTATAACAAATAAAAATATGATATAATTAAAGCGTTTTCAAAGGTTGTCGGTATGATTGGAATACCTTCTATAGGTCTAGTATGAATTACCACAGACATAGCTATATTAACGTTCCATCATGATCTCGTTATTATAGCTATTCTGAGTATAAAGTTGGTTCTGGCTGAAATTATGATTGTTATGAGGTACTAAACTACTACAGCGTAGGTTATTAATCTTTAAAGTGTAAGAAAAAGGAGGGCTAGATATGTTGCAGCTTACTCATGTGACCTTAAAAACGCGACAAGTCATCTTACAAGATGTTGATTTTACATTTGAAAAGGGTAGGATTTATGGTATTCTTGCTATCAATGGCTCTGGAAAGACGACACTGTTCCGTGCCATTAGCAATTTAATTCCTATAAGTAGCGGAAATATCGCAGTCTCTCCTTCTTTGTTTTATTATGAGAGTATTGAATGGCTAGATGGAAACTTAAGTGGGATGGACTATCTTCGTCTGATCAAAAACGTCTGGAAGTCAGGGCTGAACTTGGGGGATGAAATTACCTATTGGGAAATGTCTGACTATATCAGCCTTCCCATTCGCAAGTATTCCTTAGGCATGAAGCAACGCTTGGTGATTGCCATGTATTTCCTCAGTCAGGCGAAATGCTGGCTTATGGATGAGATTACAAATGGCTTAGATGAGTATTATCGACAGAAGTTTTTTGATAGACTAGCACAAATCGATAGACAAGAACAGCTGGTTCTTTTAAGTTCCCACTACAAAGAAGAACTAGTTGATGTCTGCGATAGAGTAGTAACCATTCATCAGGGACAAATAGAAGAGGTTTAGTTTATGAAAGATGTTAGTCTATTTTTATTAAAAAAAGTTTTCAAAAGTCGCTTAAACTGGATTATCTTAGCTTTATTTGTATCTGGACTCGGTGTTACCTTTTATTTTAATAGTCAGACTGCAAACTCCGTCAGCTTGGAGAGCGAGTTGGAAACCCGTCTTGTAAAAAATGAGAGAGTCATCAATGAATATGAAGAGAAACTCTCCCAAATATCTGATACCAACTCTGAGGAATACCAAATTGCTAAAAGTAATTTAGAATCGCAAAAAAATCTTTTGACTCAAAAGAAAGAAATTCTAGCTTTGTTAAAAGAAGGACGCTGGAAAGAAGCCTACTATTTGCAGTGGCAAGATGAAGAGAAGAATTATGAAGTTATGTCAAATGAACCGACTGCTAGCTCTGACTTTAAAATGGCGGTTGACCGCCAACGAAAGATTTACCAAGCCCTGTATCCCTTGAACATAAAAGCGCACAATTTAGTTTATCCAACCCACGGTATTGATCAGATTGTCTGGATTTTAGAGGTTATCATCCCAAGCTTGTTTGTGGTTGCTATTATTTTTATGCTAACGCAACTATTTGCAGAAAGATATCAAAATCATCTGGACACAGCTCAGTTATATCCTTTTTCAAAAGTGGCATTTGCCATGTCCTCTCTTGGAGTTGGAGTGGGTTATGTAACTGTGCTTTTTATCGGAATCAGTGGATTTTCTTTTCTAGTGGGAAGTCTGATAAGTGGTTTTGGACAGTTAGATTATCCCTACCCGATTTATAGCTTAACGAATCAAGAAGTAACTATTGGAGAGATACAGGATGTGTTATTTCCTAGCTTGTTCTTAGCTTTCTTAGCCTTTATCGTCATTGTGGAAGTCGTCTACTTGATTGCTTACTTTTTCAAGCAAAAAATGCCTGTCCTCTTTCTTTCACTCATTGGAATTGTTGGCTTATTGTTTGGCATTCAAACAATTCAGCCTCTTCAAAGGATTGCACATCTGATTCCCTTTACTTACTTGCGTTCAGTGGAGATTTTATCTGGAAGATTACCTAAGCAAATTGATAATGTCAATCTGAATTGGAGCATGGGGATGGTCTTACTTCCTTGCCTGATTATCTTTTTGTTAGTGGGGATTCTATTTATCGAAAGATGGGGAAGTTCACGTAAAAAGGAAGTTTTTAATAGGTCTTAGTATTCCTATAGGGAAGGTGAGGAAAAAACTAACAGAGTGAGGGAACCAACTAGGTTCTCTCTTTTTGATGCGGACATCAAGAAGAAAACGCCAAATTTCAAGTTCAAGTTAGCAACCAAGAAGAAATTCTCTAGGAGACTTGTAGTGCAAGCATTTTTTAGGATAGTTATTAATCCAATTTTCGATGAATGCGACTTCTTTGGGAGTCATTTTCTTAGTTTCCTGAAGTATGGGGCTACATTTGGTGTGGAACCTATCAGTCTATGTCTTATTTTTTCTTTAATAGTAGCTGGTCTGTCTTACGTATGGATTAATTTTGAAATAAAAAACTAAATGAATTGATTTTAAAGAAATAAAATGCTAACATATATAGAAGATGTTAGCATTTTGTTTCTAAGAAAGGAGAATGATATGGTTGATAAAAGAGAGAAGCTGATGAACTCTTTCAATCAGTATGGTTTTTTAACTTTTAAACAAGTAATGGATGAAAATTTACACTACAAAACCTTATTGAAAATGGTTACAGAAGGAAAAATCGATGCTGAAGAAAAAGGGTTATATCGCTTACCTGATATTTATTTAGATGAGTGGTTTGTCCTTCAGTTTCGATTTCCAAAGGGAATCTTTTCTTTGGAGACAGCACTTTGGTTACATGGTTTATCTTTGACTATCCCTTTTAACATGACGATGAGTTTTCCTTATGGTACGAATACCAAAAACATTAAGGAAGCAGATATATGTCCTGTTATCTTACGCTCTCACTATAGTGAAGGAATAGTTGAGATAGAGCGTCTTCCTGGTCAATTTATTAAAGTTTACGAAGTTGAACGTGTTTTGGTTGAATGTCTAAGACCAGTTCATCAGGTGGATCTTCAAATTATTGCACCAGCCTTTAAGAAATATTTTCAACAGAATCAAATTCATTTACACAAATTATTTTATTATGCCCAGCTATTTAAAGTAACTGATAAGTTACAATCTTATACGGAGGTGCTATCTTAATGTTTTCAAATGCGAATAGCTTTAAAGCAAAAATCAAAAATATTTCAAAAGATAAGGGAATTCCAGCTCAACAAGTACAACAACATTATTTAATTGAGCAAGTGTTAAAGCTGATTTCTACTAGTACTTATAGAGATTCCTTCATTGTAAAAGGAGGGTATCTAATAGGTCAAATGATTGGACTAGATAAGCGAACCACAATGGATTTAGATGTCACTCTGAAGGGAACCGAAATGAGCAGAGAAAATTTGATTGATATCTTTGAAGAGATTCTTTGTTCTAAAACTGATGGTTTTTCATTTTCAGTAGATAAGCTAGAACCTATTCGCCAAGATGATGAATATGGAGGATTTTCATTAAAATTAAATGCAACTTTTGATACATTAAAGGAGGTTGTTTTTATTGATATTACTACTGGTGATAAAATCACACCAAGAGAAATTACTTATTCAATGACTTCTATCTTTACTAATGAAAGCATCAAGATATGGACATATAATCTAGAGACTGTACTTGCTGAAAAGTTAGAAACGATTATTAGTAGGGGATTAGCTTCGACGCGTCCACGTGATCGATATGATCTTTTCACCTTGTATAAACTTAGAAAAGAAGAGATTAATCTTGAAGTATTAAAAAATGCACTTGAGAATACGGCAGAAAAACGTAAAAGTAAAGAAATCATTTATAATTGGGAAGAACAAGTGAGAGAAATTGAACTTTCTGATTATCAGAAAGAGCTATGGATTCGTTATCAACGTCAATTTAAGTATGCTAAAGATATCTCATTTGATAACTCTGTTCAGGTTATTAAGGAAATTATGCAACAAATATTTTAGTACAAAATCAACTCATTCGTAAAGCAGTGAGTTGATTTTTTTATTCCAATAACCTCAAAAATGTGATAAAAATTTCAACTACTCTTATCTATAATAAAGCTACCTGTTCTTTGAAAATTGAATCCACTCCGTCTTGATTAGCGTGCCTGTGTAAGTAGGGACTGAGAGTATTTCCCTGTGAAGGGCAACTGGCACAAGACGTGTGTGAGAATTTTCTAACAGACACGGAGTTTATCGTTACCAGACTTAAACGATGCGACAAACTAGATAAAGGAGTTAATCATGAAGGTAGTAAACTTGTATGATTTGAAACAAATGGGAAATAAAGGTGGTTGCACCATCCAATTGATTCATCACTTTCCTTTTGGTATGGGCTTAGGACATCTCAAAAAAGACTACATTGAATTTAAACGTGTTGGTATCATTGATGGGAAAGCAGTAGAAGTTACTCTTCGAGAACCTTATTCGAGAGATCTACTGCAGGTTGTCAAGTCGATTAAGCAACGTCAGAAATTGATAGCTTATCGTTATAAGGAAGGAAAGCTGCTATTTGTTAAGAAGGAGGCATCAGATGTCCTCTGAACAACAGGAACGAATGGCAGTTCAATATGCTGAGCGTAGTCTTTTATTTACTGTAAAAAGTCTCTTAAAGATTCTAGAATGGTCTAGACGTCAGGCTCTAGCACAAGACTCTGCCTATAAGATAGGGGTACAGAAATTAGAAGAATTGCTACAATCTCCTTATTCGATTGATACGATTAATCTGAAAAAAGATTTTTTAGACAAACCAATTGATATAGAGAAATTTAAAGCTTTTTTAGAAAAAGAAGAGATTCCTTTGGCCATCGCTTGGCAAGGGGATTCTCTACATTTCTACACGAAAGACCGTTCGATTCTAGACAATCATTTGGACCATCTGTTAGAAAAAATGGTTAATGATCCGGAGAAATTAGCTGATTTTACCATGGAGAAGTCATTAGACCAAGCAATTGATGAGGCTAAATCCCAAATTACCTTTAGACAAGAAGGGGCCGTCAAACAGAAAGAGATGGTGAGATGATGTACAGTGGAAAGAAATTCCTACTATTCTCACTGTTAGGTATCTTACTAGGCTATCTTTTTCATCGTTTGACGCTTTTGTATGATTCCTATACTGGAAATACATTAGATAAATGGACTCATCTTCTGATGGAAGGTCAAGATGAAGTTCTTCAGTCGCCATGGAATATTTCATTTACTGGAAAATCAAGTGCTTTTTTTCTACTAGGCTTTGTAATGATGTTGCTGGTTTATCTCTATTTAGAGACTGGCAAAAAACAATACCGAGAAGGGGTAGAATACGGGAGCGCCCGTTTTGGAACTCTAAAAGAAAAGAAGTTTTTTTACGGTAAGGAATTTTCTCATGATACGATCTTAGCAGAAGATGTTCGTTTGACATTATTAGATAAAAAACCACCCCAATATGATAGAAATAAAAATATTGCGGTGATAGGAGGTTCAGGAAGTGGGAAGACATTTCGCTTTGTGAAACCTAATCTGATTCAGATGAATAGTTCTAATATTGTAGTGGATCCTAAAGATCACTTGGCCGAGAAAACAGGCAAACTCTTTTTAGAACATGGCTACCAAGTAAAGGTGTTAGATTTAGTCAATATGAAGAACTCAGATGGCTTCAATCCTTTTCGCTATATAGAGACAGAAAATGATTTGAATCGCATGCTGACGGTTTATTTTAATAACACCAAAGGCTCTGGCTCCCGAAGTGACCCATTTTGGGATGAAGCTTCTATGACTTTGGTACGAGCTTTAGCCTCCTACTTGGTCGATTTCTATAATCCACCCAAAACAAGAGAACAGCTCATTGAAGAGAGTCGTTTAAGTCAAAAGGAATACCAAAACTTGTTGAAACGTCAAAAAAAAGAAGTGGAAGAGCGAAAAAAACGAGGGAGTTATCCAAGTTTTGCTGAAATCTCAAAACTCATTAAACACTTATCCAAGGGTGAAAACCAAGAAAAAAGTGTCTTAGAAATTCTATTTGAAAATTATGCTAAAAAGTATGGGACTGAAAATTTTACCATGCGAAATTGGGCAGATTTTCAAAATTATA
>NZ_RJNR01000029.1:0-6357 GCF_003942685.1 Streptococcus mitis
GTGAGGATCATAAAGCGTTTTTTCATCAACACCATCACCTGCTTCCACATCTTCTAGACCAGGGACACGATCCAATGTCATTCCTTCTGAAGCCTCTAAAACTTTAACTTTGGATTTTTTTAGATTGGGATCCAGACTTCCTGCCCAAGATTCAAGTGTATGCGAATGGTAAACAAAGACATCTGCATCATAGATGGCTGCGATATCATTTGCTGAAGGTTCAAAGGAGTGAATTCCGCTACTTGACTGAATCATTCGAACATCATTCAAGTCACCAGATACTTCCTTGACCATGGCATAGATAGGATAAAAACTAGTCACAATTTTCATCCCTTTACCTGACTGGCTCTCCTTCTGCCCACAAGCAGCTAATACCAGAGCCAATACACTGGTCATCAATACTAAAATCGTCCTCTTTTTCACTATAACTCCTTAACTAGTGTTTAACCATTTAATTAACTAGTAAATAGTTTATCTTTATTTAGAAAATATGTCAAGAATTTTTACACAATTTCATAAAAAAGAGAACAGAATCCATATTCTGCTCCCTTTTTATCTTCTATAATAGTTGTATAGTTACTTACTCTCCTTTAACAAGACTAATAGCTTTTCAGCTTCTGCCATAATAGTATTGTTGTCCTGGGAACCAAATAACAGGTTATTTTTTAATCCTGTGAGAGTTTCGTTGGCATTGGACTTAAGAATTGGGTCCTGAATCTTTTTAAGTAACTCTTCCGCCTCTCTCAGTTTTTCTTCAACCTTTTCAGTTTCAACCTGAGGTTCCTCTGGTTCCGATGGTGATTCTTCTTCTGATTCCTCTGGTTCTTTTGGTTTTGGAGATTCTGCTTTCTCAGTTTTCGGTTTTTCTTCGCGAGGTTTTTCCTCCTCAATTTTTTCTGTCTGAGGTTTCTCCTCTGTTGGTTTCTCTGTTTGATTGTTAGCAGCTTGACTATTGTGGTTTCTTTGAACATGATCGCTCGCATTGCCCCAACCACTATCTGAATGCGGACGTTCATTTGGATGTTCGACATAATACTTCACAGTTTCAAATAGCTCTTCTAAACTATACCCCTTAGGTGCCTCATAAAGTCCTTCGTCAAACCACTCAAATTTGATGTTATGGTAATGGTCATAATGAGGTATAATCAAACTTCCATTTTTAACTTCCACAGTATGTTGGAGATTGTAAGGCATACGGTCAAGTGGTACCTTCTTAGCTGCTTTTATTCTATTGTAAATCGCTTCTGCTCCCTTAGCCTCAGTATTTCCTGAACTTTGATGATTTGTTGAAGGAGGCGTCAAACCTTTCTCTTTAGCATAAGCTTGACCTGCTGCTCTTTCAGCTTCAGACAAACTTTCTTTCTTAATCCAATGACTGTGGCTCATATGCGGAGTTACATAGGCATCCCCCTCATCACTGGTGATATCACGAGGATCAAAGATATAGCCATCTTCTGTTGTATACTTGCCTGCCAACTTGGCTACTTGAATCTCATCATCTGTGTAAGCTATTTGTGCATTTGGTTTTCCTAAACGTTCTGGATGACGAATCGGCGCTAGAAAAGCAAGGATATCATCAACTAACTTGACTTTATCACTTGACTCATCGTTGAGACGTTCCAATAGTCTATCCAAAGCGTCAAAATCAGCTTGGCGCCCTTTATTGGAAACCAAATCTTGATGAACTGTTGCTAGTAAATCATAAACTTTGTTGTAAAATTTTTGATCACCAGATGCAAGATTGGTTTTCTTAGCTCCTAACTCATGAGACAAACTTTCTTGTTTAGCAAGTTTATCATCAATGGCTGCAACAGTTTCTGCTGAAAGTTCCTTGGCAGAAATATAACGCGAAATTCCATTCTCTTCGAAGACATAACCATCAACCACCTTTCGAATCACCTGTTTTACCAATTTTCCATCAATTGGATTGCTTGGAGTTGGTTGAGGATTTGGTACAGGTTGTGGACTTGGTATTGGGGTAGGCTCTGGAGCAGGGATTGGAGTCGGAGTTGGATTTGGAAGGCTTGGAGTCGGAATTGGTTTTAATTCTTTACCACCTGCAGTAGTATGATTCCCTTGATAATTTTCAGAAATCATTCTTGCAATCTTCTGCTCTAAATCAGACATTTGAGAATAAGGAATAAAGTGATAATGATCTCCGTGTGGCACTGCAACACCATTCGCAGTTTTTCTTGTAATCTGCGCCGGATCAAAGACAAGTCCATCTGATTCCACATGTCGTTGACTGAGTGGCAAGGCATAAAGTTGTTTCAAGAGACTAGATACGTCTTCACTCGGACTAGCTTGATAGCTATTATCCACTTGTGGGCTAACACTTGGAGTCCATCTTCTGGTATTTACCTCAACATTGCTTTGATTCGTTTGTCCATATGAACTATTATTCGATGCCTCTGATGCGCTACTGCTAGAAGAATTTGTTGAAGGACGATATCCAACTGAGCTTGGTTGATTACCTTTTCCAGATAAGAAGGCTCGAGCTGCAGCTAATTCACTGGCAGACAAGTCACTCTTAGGAATATAGTGGAAATGATTGCCATGAGGAACGATATAGGCATCACCCGTGTCCTCAATGATATCAGAGGCATTAAAGATATAACCATCATCCGTTGTATAACGGCCTTGAGCTCTAGCAGCGACTACCGCATTATCGCTAGAACCTCCTCCGTGATTACTACCGTGTTCCTGCTTCTGACGAGTGATTTCTTCTTTTGATCGAACATTATCAGCATGTGCTGCGTCCTTTAGATAGACATAATACTTACCATCTACCTTAATCACATAGCCACCCTTGATTTCATTGACAATATCGGAATCTTTTAACTGATAATTCGGATCTTTCATCAGAAGTTCTTCACTGATGATAGCATCATAAGGAACCTTGCCATTATAGTAGTGATAATGGTCTCCATGAGAAGTCACATAACCTTGGTCCGTAATCTTGATAACAATTTGCTCGGCATTTATACCTTCTTTTTTACTGACTTCCTCAGGTGTCAAAGTCTCTGCCTTTTGGCTTGGTTGGTTGCCATCGATGTATGAAACACGGTTATTTTCTTTTACAGTTTGGGCTTGATGCAAACCTAGTTCATAAGCGCAGACACTTAAAACAAGTGCAGCTGCTGACCCAGCTAGATATTTTTTATTGATTTTCATTCTTTCCTCTTTTCTTAACTCTATTTGATTCACTATAAAATAATAAACCGGTTAATTAACTAGTTAATAGTTTACTATTTTTAGTACTGCTTGTCAAGAATTTTTCGTATATACATAATAAAAATGAAAGTCTCTTTATCGAGACTCCCATTTTTCATTAGTTTGTTTTTTCCTTATTCACAGGTGAAGGATTACTTCCTTTTAGCAAAGCAAGTAATTTTTCTGCTTCTGCCATGATACCATTATTATCCATGGTTTGCAGGCTCAAATTATTTCGTAAACCAGCTAGGGTTTCTGTCGCATTAGCTTTCAAACTAGCATCCGTTACTTTTGCAAGCAAATCTTCTGCTTCTTTGAGCTTGGCTTCTACTTTTTCAGTCTCTACTTGAGGAACTTCTGGCTCAGCAGGTGTTTCCTCTACTGGCTCTTCATCCGCTTTGAAGTTCTTTTTGGGATCTTCACTGTGGTCTTTCTTACCTAAGACATGCTCACTGGCATTTCCCCATCCGTCATTAGAATGTGGACGTTCATCAGGATGTTCAACATAGTACTTAATCGTCGCAAATAAGTCTTCCAAGGTATAACCATTTGGAGCCTTGTATGAATGATCATCAAACCAAGCAAATTTAATGTTATGGTAATGATCCTTGTGAGGAATAATCAAATTACCATTTTTAACTTCAACTGTATGCTCGACCATGTATGGAAGTCGAACGAGTGGAATTCGTTTTTCCCCTTTCACACGATTGTAAATGGCCGCTGCACTATCTCCAGTTGGATTTGCTTGAGCATCTGCGTCTGCTGACGGAGGTAGAATTCCTTTTTCTTTAGTATAAGATTGAGCAGCAGCTTTTTCCTTATCAGAAAGACTGTCTTTTCCAATCCAGTGACTGTGACCCATATGAGGCGTTACATAGGCATCCCCTTCATCACTGATAATATCATGTTCGTCAAAAATGTAACCATCTGACGTTGTATACTTATCAGCTAATTGAGCAATGCGGACTTCATTTTCGGTATACTCAATCTGAGAATTTGGTTTACCAAGACGTTCTGGATGAGTAATTGGTGCTAGGAATGCCAACAAATCATCTACTAATTTGCCCTTATTAGAAGATTCATCATTCAAGCGTTCTGCTAATTTGTCTAAGGCTTGGAAATCAGAAGTACGACCCTTATTTTCAGACAAGGCTTTATGAGCCTCGGCCAATAAATTATATGCTTTATCATAAAATTCTTGGTCGCGAGGTGGTACATTTCCTTTTTTAGCAGTTAAAGCGTGTGACACACTCTCTTGTTTTGATAACTTGCTTTCCAAATTTTTAACAGTTTCAGATGGTAAATCTTTCGCAAAGACATAGCGTGAAATTCCTTTTTCTTCGAAAACATATCCTTCTCCAACTTTTCGTACCAGCTGACTAACTAAAGAAGAATTTGAGTCTATTTTAGGATTTAGACTAGGAGACGGCTTTACAATAGGTTTCAAAGGTTTTAAGCTAAGAGCTGGCAAAACAGGGGATGGAATTGGATTTGGAAAGCTTGGAGTCGGAATTGGTTTTAATTCTTTACCACCTGCAGTAGTATGATTTCCTTGATAATTTTCAGAAATCATTCTCGCAATCTTCTGCTCTAAATCAGACATTTGAGAATAAGGGATAAAGTGATAATGATCTCCATGTGGCACTGCAACACCATTCGCAGTTTTTCTTGTAATCTGCGCTGGATCAAAAACAAGCCCATCTGATTCCACATGTCGTTGGCTAAGTGGCAAGGCATAAAGTTGTTTCAAGAGACTGGATACGTCTTCTCTCGGACTGGCTTGATAGCTATTATCCACTTGTGAACTAACACTTGGAACCCATCTTCTAGTATTTGCTTCAACATTGGTTTGATTCGTTTGTCCATCTGAACTACTATTCGATGTCACTGATGAGCTACTGCTAGAAGAATTTGTTGAAGGACGATACCCAACTGAGCTTGGTTGATTACCTTTCCCAGCTAGGAAGGCTCGAGCAGCAGCTAATTCATTGGCAGACAAGTCACTCTTAGGAATATAGTGGAAGTGATTACCATGAGGAACGATATAGGCATCACCTGTATCTTCTATGATATCAGAGGCGTTAAAGATATAACCATCATCTGTTGTATAACGACCCTGAGCTCTGGCAGCGACTACCTCTTTATCGCTAGAACCACCTCCGTGATTACTACTGTGTTCCTGCTTCTGACGAGTAATTTCTTCTTTTGTTCGAACATTATCAGCATGTGCTGCATCCTTTAGATAGACATAATACTTACCATCTACCTTAATCACATAGCCACCCTTGATTTCATTGACAATGTCTGAATCCTTCAACTGATAATTTGGATCTTTCATCAGAAGTTCTTCACTAATGATAGCATCATAAGGAACCTTGCCATTATAGTAATGATAATGGTCTCCATGAGAAGTCACATAACCTTGATCCGTAATCTTGATAACGATTTGCTCGGCATTTATACCTTCTTTTTTACTGACTTCATCAGGTGTCAAATTTTCTGCCTTTTGGCTTGGTTGGTTACCATCAATGTATGAAACACGATTATTTTCTTTTACAGTTTGGGCTTGATGCAAACCTAGTTCATAAGCACAGACACTTAAAACAAGTGCAGCTGCTGACCCAGCTAGATATTTTTTATTGATTTTCATAATCTCCTCATTTCAATTCTTCTACTAAAATACTCATATTGTCTTCTAGGTTTTCTAGATAAGTCTTATCGTTTTGTGGGTCTGCTTCTAAAGGATTCAGAGTTTTAAGACCCACACCTGTTGATTTAACAAGAGTTTCAGCTACTTTCGAAGAAGCATTACTTTCTGTAAAAATTGTTTTAACCTTATAGGTTTTAACAAATTCCTGAATTTCTGTTAGTTGTCTTGGACTTGGTTCTTGTTCTGGAGAGATGCCTGCAATACCAAGTTGATTAAGTCCAAATCTCTTCGCTAGATAAGAAAAGGCCGTATGTTGTGTTACAAAGGTTTTCTGAGTCGCTTTTTCAAATTTAGGCTGGAATTTCTTAGTCAATTCTTGAGCTTTTTTGATAAAGGCTTGCGCATTTTTTTGATAAGTTTCTTTGTGTTCACTATCAACCTCTGAAAGTTTATCAGCTATAATTTGGGCTTCTTCGCCAGCTTTTTCAGGATCT
>NZ_RJNR01000030.1:0-5208 GCF_003942685.1 Streptococcus mitis
AGCTAAGCGACTTCCATATCTCACAGGGGGCAACCCCCAACTACTTCCGGCGTTCTAGGGCTTAACTTCTGTGTTCGGCATGGGTACAGGTGTATCTCCTAGGCTATCGTCACTTAACTCTGAGTAATACCTACTCAAAATTGAATATCTATTCAAACCAAGAAAACCGTTCGCTTTCATATTCTCAGTTACTTTGGATAAGTCCTCGAGCTATTAGTATTAGTCCGCTACATGTGTCGCCACACTTCCACTTCTAACCTATCTACCTGATCATCTCTCAGGGCTCTTACTGATATAAAATCATGGGAAATCTCATCTTGAGGTGGGTTTCACACTTAGATGCTTTCAGCGTTTATCCCTTCCCTACATAGCTACCCAGCGATGCCTTTGGCAAGACAACTGGTACACCAGCGGTAAGTCCACTCTGGTCCTCTCGTACTAGGAGCAGATCCTCTCAAATTTCCTACGCCCGCGACGGATAGGGACCGAACTGTCTCACGACGTTCTGAACCCAGCTCGCGTGCCGCTTTAATGGGCGAACAGCCCAACCCTTGGGACCGACTACAGCCCCAGGATGCGACGAGCCGACATCGAGGTGCCAAACCTCCCCGTCGATGTGAACTCTTGGGGGAGATAAGCCTGTTATCCCCAGGGTAGCTTTTATCCGTTGAGCGATGGCCCTTCCATACGGAACCACCGGATCACTAAGCCCGACTTTCGTCCCTGCTCGAGTTGTAGCTCTCGCAGTCAAGCTCCCTTATACCTTTACACTCTGCGAATGATTTCCAACCATTCTGAGGGAACCTTTGGGCGCCTCCGTTACCTTTTAGGAGGCGACCGCCCCAGTCAAACTGCCCGTCAGACACTGTCTCCGATAGGGATCACCTATCCGGGTTAGAGTGGCCATAACACAAGGGTAGTATCCCAACAACGTCTCCTTCGAAACTGGCGTCCCGATCTCATAGACTCCTACCTATCCTGTACATGTGGTACAGACACTCAATATCAAACTGCAGTAAAGCTCCATGGGGTCTTTCCGTCCTGTCGCGGGTAACCTGCATCTTCACAGGTACTAAAATTTCACCGAGTCTCTCGTTGAGACAGTGCCCAAATCATTACGCCTTTCGTGCGGGTCGGAACTTACCCGACAAGGAATTTCGCTACCTTAGGACCGTTATAGTTACGGCCGCCGTTTACTGGGGCTTCAATTCATACCTTCGCTTACGCTAAGCACTCCTCTTAACCTTCCAGCACCGGGCAGGCGTCACCCCCTATACATCATCTTACGATTTAGCAGAGAGCTGTGTTTTTGATAAACAGTTGCTTGGGCCTATTCACTGCGGCTGACGTAAAGTCAGCACCCCTTCTCCCGAAGTTACGGGGTCATTTTGCCGAGTTCCTTAACGAGAGTTCTCTCGCTCACCTGAGGCTACTCGCCTCGACTACCTGTGTCGGTTTGCGGTACGGGTAGAGTATGTTTAAACGCTAGAAGCTTTTCTTGGCAGTGTGACGTCACTAACTTCGCTACTAAACTTCGCTCCCCATCACAGCTCAATGTTAAAGATATAAGCATTTGACTCATATCACACCTCACTGCTTAGACAGACTCTTCCAATCGTCTGCTTTAGTTAGCCTACTGCGTCCCTCCATCACTACATACTCTAGTACAGGAATATCAACCTGTTGTCCATCGGATACACCTTTCGGTCTCTCCTTAGGTCCCGACTAACCCAGGGCGGACGAGCCTTCCCCTGGAAACCTTAGTCTTACGGTGGACAGGATTCTCACCTGTCTTTCGCTACTCATACCGGCATTCTCACTTCTATGCGTTCCAGCGCTCCTCACGGTACACCTTCATCACACATAGAACGCTCTCCTACCATACCTATAAAGGTATCCACAGCTTCGGTAAATTGTTTTAGCCCCGGTACATTTTCGGCGCAGGGTCACTCGACTAGTGAGCTATTACGCACTCTTTGAATGAATAGCTGCTTCTAAGCTAACATCCTAGTTGTCTGTGCAACCCCACATCCTTTTCCACTTAACAATTATTTTGGGACCTTAGCTGGTGGTCTGGGCTGTTTCCCTTTCGACTACGGATCTTAGCACTCGCAGTCTGACTGCCGACCATAATTCATTGGCATTCGGAGTTTATCTGAGATTGGTAATCCGGGATGGACCCCTCACCCAAACAGTGCTCTACCTCCAAGAATCTCTAATGTCGACGCTAGCCCTAAAGCTATTTCGGAGAGAACCAGCTATCTCCAAGTTCGTTTGGAATTTCTCCGCTACCCACAAGTCATCCAAGCACTTTTCAACGTGCCCTGGTTCGGTCCTCCAGTGCGTCTTACCGCACCTTCAACCTGCTCATGGGTAGGTCACATGGTTTCGGGTCTACGTCATGATACTAAGGCGCCCTATTCAGACTCGGTTTCCCTACGGCTCCGTCTCTTCAACTTAACCTCGCATCATAACGTAACTCGCCGGTTCATTCTACAAAAGGCACGCTCTCACCCATTAACGGGCTCGAACTTGTTGTAGGCACACGGTTTCAGGTTCTATTTCACTCCCCTCCCGGGGTGCTTTTCACCTTTCCCTCACGGTACTGGTTCACTATCGGTCACTAGGGAGTATTTAGGGTTGGGAGATGGTCCTCCCAGATTCCGACGGGATTTCACGTGTCCCGCCGTACTCAGGATACTGCTAGGTACAAAGACTATTTTAAATACGAGGCTATTACTCTCTTTGGCTGATCTTCCCAAATCATTCTTCTATAATCTTTGAGTCCACATTGCAGTCCTACAACCCCGAAGAGTAAACTCTTCGGTTTGCCCTTCTGCCGTTTCGCTCGCCGCTACTAAGGCAATCGCTTTTGCTTTCTCTTCCTGCAGCTACTTAGATGTTTCAGTTCACTGCGTCTTCCTCCTCACATCCTTAACAGATGCGGGTAACAGGTAGTACCTGTTGGGTTCCCCCATTCGGAAATCCCTGGATCATCGCTTACTTACAGCTACCCAAGGCATATCGTCGTTTGTCACGTCCTTCTTCGGCTCCTAGTGCCAAGGCATCCACCGTGCGCCCTTATTAACTTAACCTTATTTTTCTGACCTTTCAGTCATAAACTCTTATTAATACTACAGCGTTTTCGGTTTATTTTCTTGTTACTATTTGATATAGATATTCAATTTTCAATGTGCATTACTTGGTGATCTCTCACCAATGGAGCCTAGCGGGATCGAACCGCTGACCTCCTGCGTGCAAAGCAGGCGCTCTCCCAGCTGAGCTAAGGCCCCACAAGACCTCTCAAGACTAAACAAGACCAATGCGCAGTTCCTTATCCTTAGAAAGGAGGTGATCCAGCCGCACCTTCCGATACGGCTACCTTGTTACGACTTCACCCCAATCATCTATCCCACCTTAGGCGGCTGGCTCCTTACGGTTACCTCACCGACTTCGGGTGTTACAAACTCTCGTGGTGTGACGGGCGGTGTGTACAAGGCCCGGGAACGTATTCACCGCGGCGTGCTGATCCGCGATTACTAGCGATTCCGACTTCATGTAGGCGAGTTGCAGCCTACAATCCGAACTGAGACTGGCTTTAAGAGATTAGCTTGCCGTCACCGGCTTGCGACTCGTTGTACCAGCCATTGTAGCACGTGTGTAGCCCAGGTCATAAGGGGCATGATGATTTGACGTCATCCCCACCTTCCTCCGGTTTATTACCGGCAGTCTCGCTAGAGTGCCCAACTGAATGATGGCAACTAACAATAGGGGTTGCGCTCGTTGCGGGACTTAACCCAACATCTCACGACACGAGCTGACGACAACCATGCACCACCTGTCACCTCTGTCCCGAAGGAAAACTCTATCTCTAGAGCGGTCAAAGGGATGTCAAGACCTGGTAAGGTTCTTCGCGTTGCTTCGAATTAAACCACATGCTCCACCGCTTGTGCGGGCCCCCGTCAATTCCTTTGAGTTTCAACCTTGCGGTCGTACTCCCCAGGCGGAGTGCTTAATGCGTTAGCTACGGCACTAAACCCCGGAAAGGGTCTAACACCTAGCACTCATCGTTTACGGCGTGGACTACCAGGGTATCTAATCCTGTTTGCTCCCCACGCTTTCGAGCCTCAGCGTCAGTTACAAGCCAGAGAGCCGCTTTCGCCACCGGTGTTCCTCCATATATCTACGCATTTCACCGCTACACATGGAATTCCACTCTCCCCTCTTGCACTCAAGTTAAACAGTTTCCAAAGCGTACTATGGTTAAGCCACAGCCTTTAACTTCAGACTTATCTAACCGCCTGCGCTCGCTTTACGCCCAATAAATCCGGACAACGCTCGGGACCTACGTATTACCGCGGCTGCTGGCACGTAGTTAGCCGTCCCTTTCTGGTAAGATACCGTCACAGTGTGAACTTTCCACTCTCACACTCGTTCTTCTCTTACAACAGAGCTTTACGATCCGAAAACCTTCTTCACTCACGCGGCGTTGCTCGGTCAGACTTCCGTCCATTGCCGAAGATTCCCTACTGCTGCCTCCCGTAGGAGTCTGGGCCGTGTCTCAGTCCCAGTGTGGCCGATCACCCTCTCAGGTCGGCTATGTATCGTCGCCTTGGTGAGCCGTTACCCCACCAACTAGCTAATACAACGCAGGTCCATCTGGTAGTGATGCAATTGCACCTTTTAAGCAAATGTCATGCAACATCTACTCTTATGCGGTATTAGCTATCGTTTCCAATAGTTATCCCCCGCTACCAGGCAGGTTACCTACGCGTTACTCACCCGTTCGCAACTCATCCGGAGAAGCAAGCTCCTCCTTCAGCGTTCTACTTGCATGTATTAGGCACGCCGCCAGCGTTCGTCCTGAGCCAGGATCAAACTCTCATTAAAAGTTTGAGTTCTCACTCATTTCTGTCACTGACAGATTTATTGTTTTTTCATTGTTCAGTACTACAACCTTAGTTGTAGTGCCCTGCACATTGGTTCGTCTTGTTCAGTTTTCAAAGGTCTTTGTCACTCACTTCTCTCAAGTGACAACTATATTAGTATATCACAGCCGCTTTCGCTTGTCAACACTTTTTTGAAACTTTTTTAACTTTTTTCATCAAGTGCCTCAACCACAATACACCATAGTCCGTACGGGATTCGAACCCGTGTTACCGCCGTGAAAAGGCGGTGTCTTAACCCCTTGACCAACGGACCTGAGTT
>NZ_RJNR01000031.1:0-2143 GCF_003942685.1 Streptococcus mitis
GTATAATAAACACCTTAGATACATATTGTAAAAAACATAAGATTTAGGTAGTGATCGCAAATGTATTCTTAATTGTGGCTCGCTAGAAATTAAACTAGTAAGAGGTGTATTAGTAGATGCTACAGTGAATAGTAATGGGATTTTTATGTTTTCAGGTAGTTTTTGAAAATATAATATTAAAATAAATAATACTGAGGCGACAGTATTAAAATAAAAATATCTCTCTTTTACCAAATTTGAAACAAAATAATTTTTAAACTTTAAAAAATGATTTGTATTTGAAAAATCATCTAAATACAAAAAATTATCATCTCTTAAAATAAAAATCCACTCAATAGCAATCATGAACAAAAGCAAATAAATTGATTTCAGTAAGAGAAACAATGATAGTGAAATAAAAATATAAAGTAATGATAAAAGATTAGTCACTTTATTATTAAAAGCTCCAAAACACCTAACTAATCTAAAGCTACTCATAATAACAAAAAGGGAAGATAATATAGGTAGTATCAAATTTANTAATTTTGCTTCACTAAAAAGAATGATTAACAATGACAATCTTTCGATTAGATTAGATGCAAACGCCACAAATATAAATTGGATATAAAACTTTGTGTTAGAAATAGGAAGTTGATAATATGCCTGGATTCTTTCTGATTTGAAATAAGATAAAAGTAGTTGCCAAGTACTTACTAAGGTAATTAGTGTTGCAGAAAATAAAAGATAGTTCGCATTGTTATGAGAAGGTATTAAATTTCGTATGAGTAAGACTAGTATTAAAGAGAATCCCAGAAAATAAAATCTTTTCCGTGAAAACAAATCTCTACATATGGATATCCATAACATTACAGATTTCCTCCTTATTTCCTGATGGACTCTAACCATTCAGACACATTTCCTTGGAATAAGTTTATGTGAGCATTTTCTAGAATATAAAGATAATCACAAACTCTTACGACACTCTCTGCAAAATGAGTACTTAACAGAACGGTACCATATTGCTTATACTCCAGTAACATCTTATATAAAAATTCCGTGGACTCGAAGTCTAAACCGTCAAACGGTTCATCTAAAATCAATAAAGGTCTTCTAAGATATAATCCTACTATCAAGAAAACTTTCTTTTTATTACCAGTAGAAAGGTCTCTGATCTCTTTTTGGCAATACTCTTCAAATTTAAATCCGTTAACTAGAAATTCCAATCTTTTTCTTTCTATCGAACAATTATAAAGTTGACAGACCATTTCCAAATATTGCAAAAAAGTCCAGTTTAAAAAGCTTTCACTTTCTGTAAATACTGTATACTTATTTTGTCGATAAAATTCTGAACTCAGCTGGACTTCTTTATCGAAAAACTTAAAATATTCCAGAGTAAAAACATTATTGTTAAATACACTACTTAAAGTTTTAATAAACGTTGTTTTCCCAGCACCGTTCTTTCCAATCAAACCATAGACTTTGTTCTGATTTAAAATTAAATCAATGTTATCTAATATTTTACTATTCTTAACATATGCAAAATTCAATTTTTTTAGTTCTAATAGAGTTGTCAAATTATCTCACTCCTTTATACAGATATACTCCACCCACTATCATAAAAGCAACTGCATAAAGATATTCTTTCATGAAAACAAACATAAATGCACCTACAAAAAAGCAAATAGCAATTGCGAGTCTAAGTTTTTTGTTCATTGTTTAATTTCCTTTCTAAGATTATTGGTACAAGGTAGCTAAAAAGTAATAACCATGTGCTACTATGGAAAATTTATCTCGTTTAAAAAAATAATGTAAAACCATTGGCTTTTTAATTCTTCCATTTGGATTGTCAATCTGGATGTTCTAAATAATGATTGTTCATCCTTAGTTATAACAAATAACTTACCTACTGTATAATATTATTATATCACCAGAAATCACCCTAGTATTTTTCATCCCTTATTTGCAATCAGTTACTATTAAGTACTCTCTCAATATACTTTTCCCATCTATCTACTAAATTCATACTTTCCAAAGTTTTCAGAAAGGCAATACACTTCCTCATCTCTAAAATATTACTCAATTCATTTGTCATTTTAAAACTGTAACAACTATCTATGAGGTAAAAAACTAATCTTTCATATAATTCTGTTTCATCAAAAAATAA
>NZ_RJNR01000032.1:0-1531 GCF_003942685.1 Streptococcus mitis
GGTAAATTCCCAAACTAAGTTCCACCGCTAATCCAAGTGGAAGTTAGTCTGATAAAAATTCTAAAAACCAGTGGAAATCCGTGTCAGGGTAAGTTCCACTGGTTTTAATCATGCTTGATTTCATCGCTTCTGTAGCCAAAATGAATCGAAAAAAAGAGCGCACAAAATCCCCTCATCTGAAAGCGTTTCAGATTAAGTTCCGCTATGGTGGAAGTTAGTGTGAGACGTTTGAATGGGGTTGAAGATTAGTTTTTAGAACTTATGTTGGAGTAATGTAGACGACTGGCAGACGTCTTCTGCAGGTATTTTAGAAATGCCGAGAAGTTTAGGAATTTCTTCTCCATAGGTAAAGGCAAAGAGTTCATAGGCTGACTTTCCATTCAAAGCAGCACGTTTGACACTGTTGACATGCGAACAGACGAGATTAATATCCTCTTGAGTTAAATTGTCAAAAGAAGTTCCTTTAGGTAGAATGTCGCGAATCAGCGTGTGATTTTTCTCAATTCTCCCTTTCTGGTCAGAGCGATTAGGATCACAAAAGAAGAGTTTACTCTCTCCTCGAACATCCATTTCGATGTCATCGACCCTGGCAAACTCTTCACCATTATCAGTCAGGATGACAGGAAAGAGTTGAAAGAAATCTTTATCCGCTTGGTGAAGAGTGTTCTTGATATCATAGAGATGTTTGGTAACCTCAAGGGCGGTTTTATTATCCAGTAGTCTAGCGAAGATAAAGTTACAGAAAGAGAGATTGAAGGTGAGTAGGACTTTACCTCCCATCCTGCCCATAACGGTGTCCATTTCCAGCCAAGAATTCAGTTGCTTAAGAGCCAAATAATTTAGGAAATCCTCATAGGAACGTCCTTTTTTAGATTCTTTAGGAATGGAAGGTAGCTTACTTTTCCGTCTTTCTTTGAATTTAACGGCTCTGGCTAGGTCAATAGGAGCGATAGATAGGTATCCTTTTCGGATGTGTCGATAGACAGTTGAGGAGCTGACATCAAGATTGTGAGTTTTGAGGATATGATAGATGTGTTGTCCCTTTTTAACACCATCAGAAATGATTTTGTCCATGTCCCAGAAGGTCTTGGAATTGAGGGGAGTTCCTTCACGAGCTTCGACAAGAGTTTGTTCGTACTGCTTTTGAGCTTGTTTAGCGAGGTAGAAGATTTTTTTAAATCCACAATTTTGTCTTCTTTTAGGGCATCCATTACAGACAAAGGGAGCCTTATTGAGTAGAGGACAAGGAAGCTTATCGCATGTAGACTCTCGGACTTGTCTGTTTCGTTTGACTTCTTTGGAAACAGTGGTCGGGTCTTTTAGAATGGATTGTCCGATAGCTTTGAAGGTTTCACCTCGCTCTAAGCCTAATTGGATATCATTACGGTCTGAAAGGGTAAGGTGTTTATGTTTTGTCATAGTAGACCTCATTTCTAACTCAAATGTCTCACACTTAATTCCACCATAAAAATCCGTTTTAGACTAATTTCCACTTTGGTCAGGTGAGTGGAAGTTACTTTGAGAAGTTACC
>NZ_RJNR01000033.1:0-1124 GCF_003942685.1 Streptococcus mitis
GTCAACAAGTGCCTCTGAATCAGCAAGCACATCGGCATCTGAATCCGCATCAACAAGTGCATCAGAATCAGCAAGCACATCGGCTTCAGAATCAGCATCGACAAGCGCCTCAGAGTCAGCAAGTACATCGGCTTCTGAATCAGCATCAACAAGTGCATCAGAATCAGCAAGTACATCGGCTTCTGAGTCAGCATCAACAAGTGCGTCAGAGTCAGCAAGTACATCAGCATCTGAGTCAGCATCAACAAGTGCAAGCCAATCAGCGTCAACAAGCGCCTCTGAATCAGCGTCAACAAGCGCCTCTGAATCAGCATCAACAAGTGCGTCAGAATCAGCAAGCACATCAGCTTCTGAGTCAGCGTCAACAAGTGCCTCTGAGTCAGCAAGTACATCAGCATCTGAATCAGCATCAACAAGTGCATCAGAATCAGCAAGTACATCAGCTTCTGAATCAGCATCAACAAGTGCATCAGAATCAGCAAGCACATCGGCTTCTGAATCAGCGTCAACAAGCGCCTCAGAGTCAGCAAGTACATCAGCATCTGAATCAGCGTCAACAAGTGCGTCAGAGTCAGCAAGCACATCAGCTTCTGAATCAGCGTCAACAAGCGCATCAGAGTCAGCATCAACAAGTGCATCAGAATCAGCAAGTACATCGGCCTCTGAGTCAGCATCAACAAGTGCATCAGAATCAGCAAGTACATCAGCTTCTGAATCAGCGTCAACAAGTGCATCAGAATCAGCAAGCACATCGGCCTCTGAATCAGCGTCAACAAGTGCATCAGAATCAGCATCGACAAGCGCCTCAGAGTCAGCAAGNACAAGCGCATCAGAGTCAGCGTCAACAAGTGCCTCTGAGTCAGCGTCAACAAGTGCATCAGAATCAGCAAGCACATCAGCTTCTGAGTCCGCATCAACAAGTGCATCAGAGTCAGCAAGCACATCGGCTTCTGAATCAGCATCAACAAGTGCATCAGAATCAGCAAGCACATCGGCTTCTGAGTCNGCATCAACAAGTGCAAGTCAATCAGCAAGCACATCAGCATCTGAGTCAGCGTCAACAAGTGCCTCTGAATCAGCGTCAACAAGCGCCTCTGAATCAGCATCAACAAGTGCGTCAGAAT
>NZ_RJNR01000034.1:0-945 GCF_003942685.1 Streptococcus mitis
TCTGAATCAGCATCAACAAGTGCAAGTCAATCAGCAAGCACATCAGCATTCTGAATCAGCATCAACAAGTGCAAGTCAATCAGCAAGCACATCAGCATCTGAGTCAGCGTCAACAAGTGCNTCAGAATCAGCANNNACAAGNGCNTCNGAGTCAGCAAGTACATCGGCTTCAGAATCAGCCTCAACAAGCGCCTCAGAGTCAGCAAGTACATCGGCTTCAGAATCAGCCTCAACAAGTGCCTCTGAATCAGCAAGCACAAGTGCGTCTGAGTCAGCATCAACAAGTGCATCAGAATCAGCGTCAACAAGTGCGTCTGAGTCAGCAAGCACATCGGCTTCTGAGTCAGCGTCAACAAGTGCCTCTGAATCAGCAAGCACATCGGCATCTGAATCNGCATCAACAAGTGCATCAGAATCAGCAAGCACATCGGCTTCAGAATCAGCATCGACAAGCGCCTCAGAGTCAGCAAGTACATCGGCTTCTGAATCAGCATCAACAAGTGCATCAGAATCAGCAAGTACATCGGCTTCTGAGTCAGCATCAACAAGTGCGTCAGAGTCAGCAAGTACATCAGCATCTGAGTCAGCATCAACAAGTGCAAGCCAATCAGCGTCAACAAGCGCCTCTGAATCAGCAAGTACAAGCGCCTCAGAGTCAGCGTCAACAAGTGCNTCAGANTCAGCAAGCACATCAGCTTCTGAGTCCGCATCAACAAGTGCATCAGAGTCAGCAAGCACATCGGCTTCTGAATCAGCATCAACAAGTGCAAGTCATCAAGCAAGCACATCAGCATCTGAGTCAGCGTCAACAAGTGCTTCAGAATCAGCATCGACAAGCGCCTCAGAGTCAGCAAGTACATCGGCTTCAGAATCAGCCTCAACAAGCGCCTCAGAGTCAGCAAGTACATCGGCTTCAGAATCAGCCTCAACAAGTGCCTCTGAATC
>NZ_RJNR01000035.1:0-879 GCF_003942685.1 Streptococcus mitis
ACAACACCAGGTAAGAAAGATCCAGTTAAAGTAACGGTAGAATTACCAAATGGAAAAGTGATTACAGTAGAAGTTCCGGTTAATGTAACACCTGTTAAGGAAATTGAAACTCCAGTTACGAAAACTCCATTAACCCCAGAGGATTACACTAAAGGAATTAAGATTCCAGAAGGTGGCAAGGTAACGAATGTTGAAAATATTCCAGACTTGACAACACCAGGTAAGAAAGATCCAGTTAAGGTAACGGTTGAATTACCAAGTGGCAAAGTGATTACAGTAGAAGTCCCAGTTAATGTAACACCTGTTAAGGAAATTGAAACTCCAGTAACTAAGACCCCATTAACCCCAGAGGATTACACAAAAGGCATCAAGATTCCAGAAGGTGGCAAGATCACAAATGTTGAAAACATTCCAGACTTAACAACACCAGGTAAGAAAGATCCAGTTAAAGTAACGGTAGAATTACCAAATGGAAAGGTGATTACAGTAGAAGTCCCAGTTAATGTAACGCCAGTTAAGGAAATTGAAACTCCAGTTACGAAAACTCCATTAACCCCAGAGGATTACACTAAAGGAATTAAGATTCCAGAAGGTGGCAAGATCACAAATGTTGAAAACATTCCAGACTTGACAACACCAGGTAAGAAAGATCCAGTTAAAGTAACGGTAGAATTACCAAATGGAAAAGTGATTACAGTAGAAGTTCCGGTTAATGTAACACCTGTTAAGGAAATTGAAACTCCAGTTACGAAAACTCCATTAACCCCAGAGGATTACACTAAAGGAATTAAGATTCCAGAAGGTGGCAAGGTAACGAATGTTGAAAATATTCCAGACTTGACAACACCAGGTAAGAAAGATCCAGTTAAGGTAACGGTT
>NZ_RJNR01000036.1:0-876 GCF_003942685.1 Streptococcus mitis
AGAAAAATGCACCCTAGAGGAGTCGAACCTCTAACCGCCTGATTCGTAGTCAGGTACTCTATCCAGTTGAGCTAAGGG
Organism: Streptococcus mitis; assembly: GCF_003942685.1. Classification (GTDB taxonomy): domain Bacteria; phylum Bacillota; class Bacilli; order Lactobacillales; family Streptococcaceae; genus Streptococcus; species Streptococcus mitis_CD. The sequence continues at coordinate 79 of NZ_RJNR01000036.1, forward strand.
TGCTCATTATATTATGCCGAGGACCGGAATCGAACCGGTACGATCGTTACCAATCGCAGGATTTTAAGTCCTGTGCGTCTGCCAGTTCCGCCACCCCGGCCTCTCTAAGCGAACGACGGGATTCGAACCCGCGACCCCCACCTTGGCAAGGTGGTGTTCTACCACTGAACTACGTTCGCACTGTTTTCTTCTATCTAAAAATGCCGGCTACATGACTTGAACACGCGACCCTCTGATTACAAATCAGATGCTCTACCAACTGAGCTAAGCCGGCTCATTTATTATATCTTAATGCGGGTTAAGGGACTTGAACCCCCACGCCGTTAAGCGCCAGATCCTAAATCTGGTGCGTCTGCCAATTCCGCCAAACCCGCATATATGACCCGTACTGGGCTCGAACCAGTGACCCATTGATTAAAAGTCAATTGCTCTACCAACTGAGCTAACGAGTCTAAAATAACTTACGTTATTCTAACGGTCCCGACGGGAATCGAACCCGCGATCTTCGCCGTGACAGGGCGACGTGATAACCGCTACACTACGGGACCTATGGGAGTTAACGGGATCGAACCGCTGACCCTCTGCTTGTAAGGCAGATGCTCTCCCAGCTGAGCTAAACTCCCTAGAGCTAAGCGACTTCCATATCTCACAGGGGGCAACCCCCAACTACTTCCGGCGTTCTAGGGCTTAACTTCTGTGTTCGGCATGGGTACAGGTGTATCTCCTAGGCTATCGTCACTTAACTCTGAGTAATACCTACTCAAAATTGAATATCTATTCAAACCAAGAAAACCGTTC
>NZ_RJNR01000037.1:0-870 GCF_003942685.1 Streptococcus mitis
GGTTGTCCAGTCTTGGAAGTCAATATGACCTGTTACCAAGTTGACATTGCTCCAACGTTTGAAGTTCAGTGTTTCAACCACATCATCCTTAGCTTTACTTCCATCTTCGTAAACATAATGGATGGTACGGCTAACACTTTCCTTGTTATCCAAGTTTTCAACGGTTCCTGGCCAACGTGGNCTATCTGGTTGTCCTGGATTNACTGGTGTGTTTGGTTGTGGAGTTGGGTTATCTGGGTTAACTGGTTCAACACGTTCTGAAAGGGTTACAGTGTAGACTTGGTCACGTGCTGTATCGTAGTCATAAACCTTCGCACCACCTGNTGTGAATTCATCGCTAACAAGCTTATAACCTTGTTTCTTGAATTCATTGATTTGACTTGTTGTGCTGTAGGCAATGGCTTCACCTGACTTACCTGTCACTTCATCTGTTGTGAGAACACGGTTACCGTTAGTGCTTACATAACGGATAATAGCTTTTTGAGCATCCTTACGGTAAGTAACTGTTTCAACACGGTCTTGGTCTTTCGCTTGAACTCCACTTACAGCTGGGATTTCTGATTTATCCGCTGTGTAACCTGCGATGGTTGGAGAGACCACTTTATCAAACGTATCATCATTNGTTGTCCAGTCTTGGAAGTCAATATGACCTGTTACCAAGTTGACATTGCTCCAACGTTTGAAGTTCAGTGTTTCAACCACATCATCCTTAGCTTTACTTCCATCTTCGTAAACATAATGGATGGTACGGCTAACACTTTCCTTGTTATCCAAGTTTTCAACGGTTCCTGGCCAACGTGGNCTATCTGGTTGTCCTGGATTNACTGGTGTGTTTGGTTGTGGAGTTGGGTTATCTGGGTTAACTGGTTC
>NZ_RJNR01000038.1:0-758 GCF_003942685.1 Streptococcus mitis
GCGTCAACAAGCGCCTCTGAATCAGCATCAACAAGTGCGTCAGAATCAGCAAGCACATCAGCTTCTGAGTCAGCGTCAACAAGTGCCTCNGAGTCAGCAAGTACATCAGCATCTGAATCAGCATCAACAAGTGCATCAGAATCAGCAAGTACATCAGCTTCTGAATCAGCATCAACAAGTGCATCAGAATCAGCAAGTACATCAGCTTCTGAGTCAGCCTCAACAAGTGCCTCTGAGTCAGCAAGTACATCGGCTTCTGAATCAGCCTCAACAAGTGCATCAGAATCAGCAAGCACATCAGCGTCAGAGTCAGCNTCAACAAGTGCCTCAGAGTCAGCAAGTACATCGGCTTCTGAGTCAGCATCAACAAGTGCATCAGAATCAGCAAGTACATCAGCATCTGAATCAGCATCNACAAGCGCCTCAGAGTCAGCAAGTACATCGGCTTCTGAATCAGCATCAACAAGTGCATCAGAATCAGCAAGTACATCGGCTTCTGAGTCAGCGTCAACAAGTGCGTCTGAGTCAGCATCAACAAGTGCATCAGAATCAGCNNNNACAAGTGCGTCTGAGTCAGCAAGCACATCGGCTTCTGAGTCAGCGTCAACAAGTGCCTCTGAATCAGCAAGCACATCGGCATCTGAATCNGCATCAACAAGTGCATCAGAATCAGCAAGCACATCNGCTTCNGAATCAGCATCNACAAGCGCCTCAGAGTCAGCAAGTACATCAGCTTCTGAATCAGCATCAACAAGAGC
>NZ_RJNR01000039.1:0-742 GCF_003942685.1 Streptococcus mitis
TCAGCAAGCACATCAGCATCTGAGTCAGCGTCAACAAGTGCCTCTGAATCAGCGTCAACAAGCGCCTCTGAATCAGCATCAACAAGTGCGTCAGAATCAGCAAGCACATCAGCTTCTGAGTCAGCGTCAACAAGTGCCTCTGAGTCAGCAAGTACATCAGCATCTGAATCAGCATCAACAAGTGCATCAGAATCAGCAAGTACATCAGCATCTGAATCAGCATCAACAAGTGCATCAGAATCAGCAAGTACATCAGCTTCTGAGTCAGCCTCAACAAGTGCCTCTGAGTCAGCAAGTACATCGGCTTCTGAATCAGCCTCAACAAGTGCATCAGAATCAGCAAGCACATCAGCGTCAGAGTCAGCGTCAACAAGTGCTTCAGAATCAGCAAGCACATCGGCTTCTGAGTCAGCATCAACAAGTGCATCGGAATCAGCAAGTACATCAGCATCAGAATCAGCATCAACAAGCGCCTCTGAGTCAGCAAGTACATCNGCNTCNGAATCAGCATCAACAAGTGCATCAGAATCAGCAAGCACATCAGCTTCAGAATCAGCGTCAACAAGTGCATCAGAATCAGCAAGCACAAGTGCGTCTGAGTCAGCAAGTACATCGGCTTCAGAATCAGCCTCAACAAGCGCCTCAGAGTCAGCAAGTACATCGGCTTCAGAATCAGCCTCAACAAGTGCCTCTGAATCAGCAAGCACAAGTGCGTCTGAGTCAGCATCAACAAGTGCATCAG
>NZ_RJNR01000040.1:0-721 GCF_003942685.1 Streptococcus mitis
ATGCGGAATGCGGACTCAGAAGCCGATGTGCTTGCTGATTCTGATGCACTTGTTGATGCTGATTCAGAAGCCGATGTGCTTGCTGACTCTGATGCACTTGTTGATGCTGACTCAGAAGCTGATGTGCTTGCTGATTCTGATGCACTTGTTGACGCTGACTCTGAGGCACTTGTTGACGCTGACTCTGAGGCGCTTGTACTTGCTGATTCAGAGGCGCTTGTTGACGCTGATTGGCTTGCACTTGTTGATGCTGACTCAGAAGCCGATGTGCTTGCTGATTCTGAGGCACTTGTTGATGCTGATTCAGAAGCTGATGTGCTTGCTGATTCTGATGCACTTGTTGACGCTGACTCAGAGGCACTTGTTGATGCTGACTCTGATGCGCTTGTACTTGCTGACTCTGAGGCGCTTGTCGATGCTGATTCTGATGCACTTGTTGACGCTGATTCAGAAGCCGATGTACTTGCTGATTCTGATGCACTTGTTGATGCTGACTCAGAAGCCGATGTACTTGCTGACTCTGAGGCACTTGTTGATGCTGACTCNGACGCTGATGTGCTTGCTGATTCTGATGCACTTGTTGANGCTGATTCAGAAGCCGATGTACTTGCTGACTCAGAGGCACTTGTTGANGCTGACTCAGAAGCTGATGTACTTGCTGATTCTGATGCACTTGTTGATGCTGANTCAGACGCACTTGTGCTTGCTGATTCTGAGGCAC
>NZ_RJNR01000041.1:0-693 GCF_003942685.1 Streptococcus mitis
ATATTCTGAAGCACTTGTTGACGCTGACTCTGACGCTGATGTGCTTGCTGATTCTGATGCACTTGTTGAGGCTGATTCAGAAGCCGATGTACTTGCTGACTCAGAGGCACTTGTTGAGGCTGACTCAGAAGCTGATGTACTTGCTGATTCTGATGCACTTGTTGATGCTGATTCAGATGCTGATGTACTTGCTGATTCTGATGCACTTGTTGATGCTGATTCAGATGCTGATGTACTTGCTGACTCAGAGGCACTTGTTGACGCTGACTCAGAAGCTGATGTGCTTGCTGATTCTGACGCACTTGTTGATGCTGATTCAGAGGCGCTTGTTGACGCTGATTCAGAGGCACTTGTTGACGCTGACTCAGATGCTGATGTGCTTGCTGATTCNTATGCACTTGTTGATGCNGANTCAGAAGCTGATGTGCTTGCTGATTCTGATGCACTTGTTGATGCTGATTCAGAAGCNGATGTGCTTGCTGACTCTGATGCACTTGTTGATGCNGACTCAGAAGCTGATGTGCTTGCTGATTCTGATGCACTTGTTGACGCTGACTCAGAGGCACTTGTTGACGCTGACTCTGATGCGCTTGTACTTGCTGACTCTGAGGCGCTTGTCGATGCTGATTCTGATGCACTTGTTGACGCTGATTCAGAGGCCGATGTGCTTGCTGATTCTGATGCACTTGTTGA
>NZ_RJNR01000042.1:0-687 GCF_003942685.1 Streptococcus mitis
GAAGCCGATGTGCTTGCTGATTCTGATGCACTTGTTGATGCTGATTCAGAAGCCGATGTACTTGCTGACTCTGACGCACTTGTTGACGCTGATTCAGAGGCTGATGTGCTTGCTGACTCTGACGCACTTGTTGATGCCGATTCAGAAGCGCTTGTGCTTGCTGATTCTGATGCACTTGTTGACGCTGATTCAGAAGCTGATGTACTTGCTGATTCTGATGCACTTGTTGATGCTGATTCAGAAGCTGATGTACTTGCTGATTCTGATGCACTTGTTGATGCNGATTCAGAAGCTGATGTACTTGCTGACTCAGAGGCACTTGTTGATGCGGATTCAGATGCCGATGTGCTTGCTGATTCAGAGGCACTTGTTGACGCTGATTCAGAGGCGCTTGTTGANGCTGATTCAGAGGCGCTTGTTGACGCTGATTGGCTTGCACTTGTTGATGCTGACTCAGATGCTGATGTACTTGCTGACTCTGACGCACTTGTTGATGCTGACTCAGAAGCCGATGTACTTGCTGATTCTGATGCACTTGTTGATGCTGATTCAGAAGCCGATGTACTTGCTGACTCTGAGGCGCTTGTNGATGCTGATTCTGAAGCCGATGTGCTTGCTGATTCTGATGCACTTGTTGATGCGGATTCAGATGCCGATGTGCTTGCTGATTCAGAGGCACTTGTTGAC
>NZ_RJNR01000043.1:0-662 GCF_003942685.1 Streptococcus mitis
GTGTGCATCAGAATCAGCGTCAACAAGTGCGTCTGAGTCAGCAAGCACATCGGCTTCTGAGTCAGCGTCAACAAGTGCCTCTGAATCAGCAAGCACATCGGCATCTGAATCCGCATCAACAAGTGCATCAGAATCAGCAAGTACATCAGCTTCTGAATCNGCATCAACAAGTGCATCAGAATCAGCAAGCACAAGCGCATCAGAATCAGCGTCAACAAGTGCGTCTGAGTCAGCATCAACAAGTGCATCAGAATCAGCAAGCACAAGTGCGTCTGAGTCAGCATCAACAAGTGCATCAGAATCAGCAAGTACATCAGCTTCTGAATCAGCGTCAACAAGTGCATCAGAATCAGCAAGCACAAGCGCTTCTGAATCNGCATCAACAAGTGCGTCAGAGTCAGCAAGCACATCAGCCTCTGAATCAGCATCAACAAGTGCAAGTCAATCAGCAAGCACATCAGCATCTGAGTCAGCGTCAACAAGTGCTTCAGAATCAGCATCGACAAGCGCCTCAGAGTCAGCAAGTACATCGGCTTCAGAATCAGCCTCAACAAGCGCCTCAGAGTCAGCAAGTACATCGGCTTCAGAATCAGCCTCAACAAGTGCCTCTGAATCAGCAAGCACAAGTGCGTCTGAGTCAGCATCAACAAGTGCATCAGAAT
>NZ_RJNR01000044.1:0-662 GCF_003942685.1 Streptococcus mitis
GAATCCATGATCCGATTGGTTTGTAAACGTATGTTACTGTTGAACCATCTTTTCCAATCTTACCTTTAGCTTCTCCTTCAACACGAACTAGTAGGTGTCCTGGAATAACTTTTCCACTTGTAGAGTACTCATCTCCCACTTTTCCTTCTGTTGTTTCTGAAGGGATTAAGTCTTTGCCTTTTTCATCTACATATTTAACTACCAAGTTTGCTTTGTTTGCTACGTAGTTAATTACTGTATCTTGACTTGAATCTGTTGGGATGTTTGGTACTACATATCCTTTTGATGGATCTTTCGGATCAACTGGTTTAAGTGGGTTGCCATCTTTATCTTCTGGAGTAAATCCTGGTACGTATGGTAACACTTCTGTTGGTTGTCCTGGTTTTGTTGGATCTTGTGGGTCATTTGGATACTTGATTGGAGTTGTTGGTTGACCTGGGATGTTTGGAATCCATGATCCGATTGGTTTGTAAACGTATGTTACTGTTGAACCATCTTTTCCAATCTTACCTTTAGCTTCTCCTTCAACACGAACTAGTAGGTGTCCTGGAATAACTTTTCCACTTGTAGAGTACTCATCTCCCACTTTTCCTTCTGTTGTTTCTGAAGGGATTAAGTCTTTGCCTTTTTCATCTACATATTTAACTACCAAGTTTGCTTTG
>NZ_RJNR01000045.1:0-643 GCF_003942685.1 Streptococcus mitis
GTACATCAGCTTCTGAATCAGCGTCAACAAGTGCATCAGAATCAGCGTACATCAGCTTCTGAATCAGCGTCAACAAGTGCATCAGAATCAGCAAGCACAAGCGCTTCTGAATCGGCATCAACAAGTGCGTCAGAGTCAGCAAGCACATCAGCCTCTGAATCAGCGTCAACAAGTGCGTCAGAGTCAGCAAGTACATCGGCTTCTGAATCAGCATCAACAAGTGCATCAGAATCAGCAAGNACATCGGCTTCNGAATCAGCATCAACAAGNGCNTCAGANTCAGCAAGTACATCGGCTTCTGAGTCAGCATCAACAAGTGCGTCAGAGTCAGCAAGTACATCAGCATCTGAGTCAGCATCAACAAGTGCAAGCCAATCAGCNTCAACAAGCGCCTCTGAATCAGCAACTACAAGCGCCTCAGAGTCAGCGTCAACAAGTGCCTCAGAGTCAGCATCAACAAGTGCATCAGAATCAGCAAGCACATCAGCGTCAGAGTCAGCGTCAACAAGTGCATCAGAGTCAGCAAGTACATCGGCTTCTGAGTCAGCATCAACAAGTGCATCAGAATCAGCAAGCACAAGCGCGTCAGAGTCAGCATCAACAAGCGCATCAGAATCAGCAAGCACATCAGCTTCTGAATCAG
>NZ_RJNR01000046.1:0-633 GCF_003942685.1 Streptococcus mitis
ACAAGTGCGTCTGAGTCAGCGTCAACAAGTGCCTCAGAATCAGCAAGTACATCGGCTTCAGAATCAGCCTCAACAAGTGCCTCTGAATCAGCAAGCACAAGTGCGTCTGAGTCAGCATCAACAAGTGCATCAGAATCAGCGTCAACAAGTGCGTCNGAGTCAGCAAGNACATCGGCTTCTGAATCAGCATCAACAAGTGCATCAGAATCAGCAAGCACATCGGCTTCAGAATCAGCATCGACAAGCGCCTCAGAGTCAGCAAGTACATCGGCTTCTGAATCAGCATCAACAAGTGCATCAGAATCAGCAAGGACATCGGCTTCTGAGTCAGCATCAACAAGTGCCTCAGAATCAGCAAGCACAAGTGCGTCTGAGTCAGCAAGCACAAGTGCGTCTGAGTCAGCGTCAACAAGTGCCTCAGAATCAGCAAGTACATCGGCTTCAGAATCAGCCTCAACAAGTGCCTCTGAATCAGCAAGCACAAGTGCGTCTGAGTCAGCATCAACAAGTGCATCAGAATCAGCGTCAACAAGTGCGTCTGAGTCAGCAAGCACATCGGCTTCTGAATCAGCATCAACAAGTGCATCAGAATCAGCAAGCACATCGGCTTCAGAATCAGCATCGACAAGCGCC
>NZ_RJNR01000047.1:0-622 GCF_003942685.1 Streptococcus mitis
GCACATCGGCTTCAGAATCAGCATCGACAAGCGCCTCAGAGTCAGCAAGTACATCGGCTTCTGAATCAGCATCAACAAGTGCATCAGAATCAGCAAGTACATCGGCTTCTGAGTCAGCATCAACAAGTGCGTCAGAGTCAGCAAGTACATCAGCATCTGAGTCAGCATCAACAAGTGCAAGCCAATCAGCGTCAACAAGCGCCTCTGAATCAGCAAGTACAAGCGCCTCAGAGTCAGCGTCAACAAGTGCCTCAGAGTCAGCGTCAACAAGTGCATCAGAATCAGCAAGCACATCAGCTTCTGAGTCCGCATCAACAAGTGCATCAGAGTCAGCAAGCACATCGGCTTCTGAATCAGCATCAACAAGTGCATCAGAATCAGCAAGCACATCGGCTTCTGAGTCNGCATCAACAAGTGCAAGNCAATCAGCAAGCACATCAGCATCTGAGTCAGCGTCAACAAGTGCCTCTGAATCAGCGTCAACAAGCGCCTCTGAATCAGCATCAACAAGTGCGTCAGAATCAGCAAGCACATCAGCTTCTGAGTCAGCGTCAACAAGTGCCTCTGAGTCAGCAAGTACATCAGCATCTGAATCAGCATCAACAAGTGCATCAGAATCAGC
>NZ_RJNR01000048.1:0-605 GCF_003942685.1 Streptococcus mitis
TGCTGACTCTGAGGCGCTTGTCGATGCTGATTCTGAAGCACTTGTTGATGCTGACTCAGATGCTGATGTGCTTGCTGATTGTCATGCACTTGTTGATGCTGATTCAGAGGCTGATGTGCTTGCTGACTCTGACGCACTTGTTGATGCCGATTCAGAAGCGCTTGTGCTTGCTGATTCTGATGCACTTGTTGACGCTGATTCAGAAGCTGATGTNCTTGCTGATTCTGATGCACTTGTTGATGCTGACTCAGACGCACTTGTGCTTGCTGATTCTGATGCACTTGTTGATGCTGACTCAGACGCACTTGTTGANGCTGACTCAGAAGCCGATGTACTTGCTGATTCTGATGCACTTGTTGATGCTGATTCAGAAGCCGATGTACTTGCTGACTCTGAGGCGCTTGTCGATGCTGATTCTGAAGCCGATGTGCTTGCTGATTCTGATGCACTTGTTGATGCTGATTCAGAAGCCGATGTACTTGCTGACTCTGACGCACTTGTTGACGCTGATTCAGAGGCTGATGTGCTTGCTGACTCTGACGCACTTGTTGATGCCGATTCAGAAGCGCTTGTGCTTGCTGATTCTGATGCACTTGTTGACGCTG
>NZ_RJNR01000049.1:0-581 GCF_003942685.1 Streptococcus mitis
CACTTGTTGACGCTGACACTTGTTGACGCTGATTCTGAAGCTGATGTGCTTGCTGATTCTGATGCACTTGTTGATGCTGATTCAGATGCTGATGTACTTGCTGACTCAGAGGCGCTTGTTGATGCTGATTCTGATGCTGATGTACTTGCTGATTCCGATGCACTTGTTGATGCTGACTCAGAAGCCGATGTGCTTGCTGATTCTGAAGCACTTGTTGACGCTGACTCTGACGCTGATGTGCTTGCTGATTCTGATGCACTTGTTGAGGCTGATTCAGAAGCCGATGTACTTGCTGANTCAGATGCACTTGTTGATGCTGATTCAGAAGCTGATGTNCTTGCTGATTCTGATGCACTTGTTGATGCTGATTCAGANGCTGATGTACTTGCTGATTCTGATGCACTTGTTGATGCTGATTCAGANGCTGATGTACTTGCTGANTCNGATGCACTTGTTGACGCTGACTCAGAAGCTGATGTGCTTGCTGATTCTGACGCACTTGTTGATGCTGATTCAGAGGCGCTTGTTGACGCTGATTCAGAGGCACTTGTTGACGCTGACTCAGATGCTGATGTGCTTGC
>NZ_RJNR01000050.1:0-565 GCF_003942685.1 Streptococcus mitis
ATAGATGGACAATTTTACCGTCTGAGAATTCGACGAATCACTCCTAAAGAGTGTTTTCGCTTGCAAGGGTTTCCTGATTGGGCTTTTGAAGCTGCTAGAAAAGTCTCTAGTAATAGTCAGCTCTATAAACAAGCTGGTAATAGTGTAACCGTTCCTGTGATTGCCGCAATCGCAAAGAAATTAAAAGAAATCGAGGAAAAAGATGAAAGCTTTAAATAAAGAGTCAATACTAGATTGTGATGAATTAGAAACAGAATTACATGATGCAGAAATCAGACAGCTGGATGAACAAATATTTTTGATGCCCAATTATCCATGTGAGTTTGAGGTGACATTTTTAGATGATTACCATAAAAAACACAACTACCCCCTATTTTACGAATCCTATCTTCAAAACATTATGGAATTCCTTGAAAGTCAGGATATAAAGAACGGAGCTGATGCCTTTGTAGATGATAATCAGAATCTTGTTTTTGTTTTATATGGACAAGGCTATCGAGCCGAGGGAAAAGAGGGAATACTTACAACCCAAGTAACTGTAAAAGCTTATGATGAAGACAAGAAA
>NZ_RJNR01000051.1:0-564 GCF_003942685.1 Streptococcus mitis
GACTCAGAGGCACTTGTTGAGGCTGACTCAGAAGCTGATGTACTTGCTGATTCTGATGCACTTGTTGATGCTGATTCAGATGCTGATGTACTTGCTGATTCTGATGCACTTGTTGATGCTGATTCAGATGCTGATGTACTTGCTGACTCTGANGCACTTGTTGATGCGGACTCAGAAGCTGATGTGCTTGCTGATTCTGACGCACTTGTTGACGCTGATTCAGAGGCTGATGTGCTTGCTGATTCTGATGCACTTGTTGACGCTGACTCAGAAGCCGATGTACTTGCTGACTCTGAGGCGCTTGTTGATGCTGATTCAGAAGCCGATGTACTTGCTGATTCTGATGCACTTGTTGATGCTGACTCAGATGCTGATGTACTTGCTGACTCTGAGGCACTTGTTGATGCTGACTCAGATGCTGATGTGCTTGCTGATTGANTTGCACTTGTTGATGCGGACTCAGAAGCCGATGTGCTTGCTGATTCTGATGCACTTGTTGATGCTGATTCAGAAGCCGATGTGCTTGCTGACTCTGATGCACTTGTTGATGCGGACTCAGAAGCT
>NZ_RJNR01000052.1:0-529 GCF_003942685.1 Streptococcus mitis
AAGCACATCAGCNTCNGAATCAGCNTCNACAAGNGCGTCAGAGTCAGCAAGTACATCGGCTTCTGAATCAGCATCAACAAGTGCATCAGAATCAGCAAGCACATCGGCTTCNGAATCAGCATCNACAAGCGCCTCAGAGTCAGCAAGTACATCGGCTTCTGAATCAGCATCAACAAGTGCATCAGAATCAGCAAGTACATCGGCTTCTGAGTCAGCGTCAACAAGTGCGTCTGAGTCAGCATCAACAAGTGCATCAGAATCAGCAAGCACAAGTGCGTCTGAGTCAGCATCAACAAGTGCATCAGAATCAGCAAGTACATCAGCTTCTGAATCAGCGTCAACAAGTGCATCAGAATCAGCAAGCACAAGCGCTTCTGAATCGGCATCAACAAGTGCGTCAGAGTCAGCAAGCACATCAGCCTCTGAATCAGCNTCAACAAGTGCAAGTCAATCAGCAAGCACATCAGCATCTGAGTCAGCATCAACAAGTGCTTCAGAATCAGCATCGACAAGCGCCTCAGAGTCAGCA
>NZ_RJNR01000053.1:0-519 GCF_003942685.1 Streptococcus mitis
TCCCTTGCTGTAGCTAAGGCATTCGCCTTATAGTCTGCTTGCAAATGATTGATAGCATATTGTGCAGTGTCACTATTAAAACCTTCAAAAATTAACATCCTATAAATTCTTTTTTTTGACAAATGAATCCTATTATAAGCTTGTGCTTCCTTTAAAGCTGCTGAGTATGGATTCCCGTTTGCCGGTTTTGGTTGCCGCACACCATCGTATCCTACATAGTAACGGCCACCATCTACCCATTTGCCCCTAGCCATTTCACCATCTGATCCAACATAGTAACGGCCACCATCTACCCATTCATTCTTGGCCATCTTTCCATCCGATTTATAATAATAAGCTCCTACCCATTTATTGCGAGGATAGCTGCCTTCTGATGGTAGATTAAGTTTTTGAATAGCATAGTTGGCTTCTTCTTTGGTAAAGCTACCATCATACGGAGAGGTCAGCTTTCTATATAATTCTGATCTAGATGAACTACCATATTTTCTATAATCCCTTGCTGTAGCTAAGGCATTCGCC
>NZ_RJNR01000054.1:0-516 GCF_003942685.1 Streptococcus mitis
GAGTCAGCAAGTACATCGGCATCTGAATCAGCATCAACAAGCGCGTCAGAATCAGCAAGTACCAGAATCAGCAAGTACATCAGCTTCTGAATCAGCATCAACAAGTGCATCAGAATCAGCAAGTACATCGGCTTCTGAATCAGCGTCAACAAGTGCATCAGAATCAGCAAGCACATCAGCGTCAGAGTCAGCGTCAACAAGTGCTTCAGAATCAGCAAGCACATCGGCTTCTGANTCAGCATCAACAAGTGCATCNGAATCAGCAAGCACATCAGCATCAGAATCAGCATCAACAAGCGCCTCTGAGTCAGCAAGTACATCGGCATCTGAATCAGCATCAACAAGTGCATCAGAATCAGCAAGCACATCAGCTTCAGAATCAGCGTCAACAAGTGCATCAGAATCAGCAAGCACAAGTGCGTCTGAGTCAGCAAGTACATCGGCTTCAGAATCAGCCTCAACAAGCGCCTCAGAGTCAGCAAGCACATCGGCTTCAGAATCAGCCTCAACAAGTGC
>NZ_RJNR01000055.1:0-510 GCF_003942685.1 Streptococcus mitis
TACTTCCATCTTCGTAAACATAATGGATGGTACGGCTAACACTTTCCTTGTTATCCAAGTTTTCAACGGTTCCTGGCCAACGTGGGCTATCTGGTTGTCCTGGATTAACTGGTGTGTTTGGTTGTGGAGTTGGGTTATCTGGGTTAACTGGTTCAACACGCTCTGAAAGGGTTACAGTGTAGACTTGGTCACGTGCTGTATCGTAGTCATAAACCTTCGCACCACCCGCTGTGAATTCATCGCTAACAAGCTTATAGCCTTGTTTCTTGAATTCTGTGATTTGACTTGTTGTGCTGTAGGCAATGGCTTCACCTGACTTACCTGTCACTTCATCTGTTGTGAGAACACGGTTACCGTTAGTGCTTACATAACGGATAATAGCTTTTTGAGCATCCTTACGGTAAGTAACTGTTTCAACACGGTCTTGGTCTTTCGCTTGAACTCCACTTACAGCTGGGATTTCTGATTTATCCGCTGTGTAACCTGCGATGGTTGGAGAGACCACTTTAT
>NZ_RJNR01000056.1:0-506 GCF_003942685.1 Streptococcus mitis
GGAGAGATGCCTGCAATACCAAGTTGATTAAGTCCAAATCTCTTCGCTAGATAAGAAAAGGCCGTATGTTGTGTTACAAAGGTTTTCTGAGTCGCTTTTTCAAATTTAGGCTGGAATTTCTTAGTCAATTCTTGAGCTTTTTTGATAAAGGCTTGCGCATTTTTTTGATAAGTTTCTTTGTGTTCACTATCAACCTCTGAAAGTTTATCAGCTATAATTTGGGCTTCTTCGCCAGCTTTTTCAGGATCTAGCCAAGTGTGAGGATCATAAAGCGTTTTTTCATCAACACCATCACCTGCTTCCACATCTTCTAGACCAGGGACACGATCCAATGTCATTCCTTCTGAAGCCTCTAAAACTTTAACTTTGGATTTTTTTAGATTGGGATCCAGACTTCCTGCCCAAGATTCAAGTGTATGCGAATGGTAAACAAAGACATCTGCATCATAGATGGCTGCGATATCATTTGCTGAAGGTTCAAAGGAGTGAATTCCGCTACTTGACTG
>NZ_RJNR01000057.1:0-504 GCF_003942685.1 Streptococcus mitis
ATCCTTGAATGATGTCTTAACTTTTTCGTAGACGTGCTCTGTATCTCCATTTGGAAGTTTCTTAGTTTCTACGAAGCGGTAACCTGGAATATCTTTCTTAGGTTGTTCGCCATCTTCACTTGGATTTCCTGGAATTTCGTTTCCTTCTTTATCCTTGAATGATGTCTTAACTTTTTCGTAGACGTGCTCTGTATCTCCATTTGGAAGTTTCTTAGTTTCTACGAAGCGGTAGCCTGGGATATCTTTCTTAGGTTGTTCGCCATCTTCACTTGGATTTCCTGGAATTTCGTTTCCTTCTTTATCCTTGAATGATGTCTTAACTTTTTCGTAGACGTGCTCTGTATCTCCATTTGGAAGTTTCTTAGTTTCTACGAAGCGGTAACCTGGAATATCTTTCTTAGGTTGTTCGCCATCTTCACTTGGATTTCCTGGAATTTCGTTTCCTTCTTTATCCTTGAATGATGTCTTAACTTTTTCGTAGACGTGCTCTGTATCTCCATTTGG
>NZ_RJNR01000058.1:0-502 GCF_003942685.1 Streptococcus mitis
TGAGTTCAGCAAGTACATCAGCTTCTGAATCCGCATCAACAAGTGCATCAGAATCAGCAAGTACATCAGCTTCTGAATCAGCATCAACAAGTGCATCAGAATCAGCAAGTACATCAGCTTCTGAATCAGCATCAACAAGTGCATCAGAATCAGCAAGCACAAGCGCTTCTGAATCAGCATCAACAAGTGCGTCAGAGTCAGCAAGCACATCAGCCTCTGAATCAGCGTCAACAAGTGCGTCAGANTCAGCAAGTACATCGGCTTCTGAATCAGCATCAACAAGTGCATCAGAATCAGCAAGTACATCGGCTTCTGAGTCAGCGTCAACAAGTGCGTCTGAGTCAGCATCAACAAGTGCATCAGAATCAGCAAGCACATCGGCTTCAGAATCAGCATCGACAAGCGCCTCAGAGCAGCAAGTACATCGGCTTCAGAATCAGCCTCAACAAGCGCCTCAGAGGTCAGCAAGTACATCGGCTTCAGAATCAGCCTCAACAAGTGC